>JBKQQQ010000177.1:0-5093 GCA_052144275.1 Streptosporangiaceae bacterium | reverse complement strand
GACCACCCCGCTGTTTCCCTCGGCTCCGGAGCAGGAGAGCATCTGGGGACTGATCCCGAGGCTGGCCAGCGTCCCGTTCAGCCACCAGGCGGCGCGGGATGCCGACGAAGGGCGGCCGGTCATGGTCACCGGCGCCGTGCCGGAGCAGGTCACCGCCTACCAGCTCATCGCCGAGCGGGTCGGCAAGCTATTCACGAGTTCATGAAGGCTGCGGCACCAGCGGAGCGAACCGGACTTCGTGGGCCGCACCGGGCGCGCCGAACGCGAGCACGCGCTCAGCCTCGGCCATTAGCGCGTCACGCTCGCGCTCGGGGCCGAACAGTTCGATGGTCAGCGTGGCCGCGTCCCGGCTCCGGGTCAGCCGCCACATCCCGGCCACGAACCCGTCGACGAGCACGGACCCGGGGATGACGCCATTGATGGTGTAGAGCCGCTTGGTGGCCTCGGCGCTGATGACGCGGGACCGTTCGGCGTGCGACAGCACGAGGTTGTCGAACTCGGCCGCCAACCGGACCGGCGCGGGCACCTCGCCGCCCGGGCGCGGCGCGGTCGGCAGGTCGAACAGCTCGGCCCCCTGCTCGTCGCGGAAGATGACCAGGGACGGCCGGAGTTGCTCGAGCACCGCCTTCAGCCCGGTCAGCCCGGACCAGGCCTGCACGTCCCGCACGGTAGCCGGACCGAACGCGCCCAGGTACCTGGTCACCAGCTGTGCGAGCTCGGCCCGTGAGGCGGGCCGGGACGCGTGAGCCGGGCCGGCGGGGGGGCGCGGCTGGCCGAGCCAGTGTTCGGCCGACGTGTGCAGCGACTGCCCGGCCTGGCCCCAGACGGCACGTGGCGGCACCTGAACCAGCGGCACGAACGCGCGCACTCCCTGGGCCAGGGCGGCCGGCGGGTGATCGGGCCACCGTGCCGACAGCGCCTGACCGAGCTGGCTGAACGTCATCGGCTCGGCCTCCACCAGGCTGCGGCCCGCCGCGGCCAGCGCCCCGGGGTCCACCCCGGCCAGCTGCTTACCGAACGCGCCGCGCATGCCGCGCTCGATCACCGGCTGGACCAGCCGCCGCAGCGGCAGGCAGTCCCGGGCGGACACCAGGTGGATGGTGCCGCGCATCAGTGCGATCCGGACCACGCTCCGGTCGGTGATCAGCTCGGCAAGGTCACCGGGGCGGAACCCGTCCAGCCGGGAATGCAGTCCGTAGTAGGGCGGGAACGGCGCCTGGGCCTGCAGCCCGACCAGGTGCTCGACGGTCTGCATCACCTGCGCGGCCCGGACCGGCCCGGAGGCGGGCAGCCGGGGACGGTCGAGCAGCAACTGGCGGGCGAGCAAGGCGCGGTTGACCGCGCGGCGGCTCAGTACCCGCGAGGCCGGCATCAGTAGCAGATGTTCGTGTGCAGACGGGCCGCGGGAAGCGGGTGGGCCAGGGCCTGCGCGGTGCGCGAGTCGGCCGGGCGGTGCAGCACCACGTAGCCGTCGTCGGCGAACACCTGCGAGTACCCGTGCGCCCGCAGGTAGGCCAGCTCCTGGGCCTGCTGGCTGGGCCTGCAGAACGGGAAGTCGAGCCCGAGGGTGTCCCCGACCACCCACGGCGCCCACCGCGGCGTCCCGTCGAGCAGCAGCACCGTGTCCCGGCCAGACAGGCGCGGGCCGATGTTGTTGGACGCCTCCACCTCGACCCCGGCGGGCACGTGCGCAATGGCCGCCGCGGCCGCTCGCATCCGTGCGTTGACCCCGTAGAAGCCGGGGTGTAGCAGCGATCCGAACGGCGAGGACGGGACGTATACCAGGGCGGCGGCGCAGATCGCGGCGGCCCAGAGCGTGGCGGGGCGCCAGGCCACGCCACCGCGCCGCAGCCAAGCTGGACGGCGTGCCGGGTAGGTGAGCAGCGTGTCCCAGCGTTCGGGCCAATGTCGTTGCAGTCGCGCGGCGCCGTCCACCGCGGCGCAGCACAGCATCATGACCACGAACGCGTCGTACTGGAACTTCGCCTGCCACCACAGCGGATAGCCCGAGGCGAGCATCCGCTCGGCCAGCAGCGGCAGCACCGCGACCACCATCGGCGAGGCGAGCGGCAGGAAGCCGAAGGCCGCGAACAGCCCGATCATGGTCCTGGCCTTCACCCACGGGGTGACGAACACGCGCAGCGCGTGCAGCGGATGGGTGATCACGCCTATCAGCGCGCTGCCCAGGGTGGACCCGAACTGGCCGTACGCCCAGTAGAAGGTGGCCGACCCGCCGAACGCGGGAATCAGCAGCCGGGTAGCCACCCAGGTCGCGGCCAGGCCGCCTACGACGAAGGCCAGACCCGTCCAACGGCGCCTGGTCAGCAGCAGGTAGCAGCCGAAGCCCGCGACGAGCAGGCCCATATCCTCCTTGACCAGCAGCAGCGCCGCGGCGGCGAGGATTGCGTGCCAGCGCCGCCCGGCGTCGAACCGCTCGACCATCACCGCGGTCAGCACCGGGACGAACGCGACCTCGTGGAAGTCGAAGATGACGGCTTCCATGACTGGCAGCGACAAGGCGTAGGCGACACAGACGAAGTACGCGGCCCCCGAGCCGAGCTGGCGCCGGGTGTAGGCCCACAACGGCGGGATGGCCAGCGCGAACAGCACCCCCTGCGCCACCAGCAGGGTGGCCGGGCTGTCGTGGATCCAGTACAGCGGGGCGAGCAGCGCCAGGACCGGCGACCAGTGGTCGGCCAGCAGCAGGAAGTGCGCGCCCTCCCCGTCGGACACGCCGCGCGCGATCGAGGTGGGCGCGGCGAAGTGCGCGTAGCCGCGAACGCCCTGGTCGAAGATGACCAGGTCGAACGTGCTGGCCAGGAAGCGCCGGAAGAGGATGAGCGAGTCCAGGCAGTAGATGAAGGCGGCCGCCGCGGTGAGCGCGCCGACCTTCACCGCGGTGCGCTCCCAGAACCCCCGGAGCTGTGTCAGCCTGACGGCCGCCCCGTCAGCCGAGCTGGGGGCGGTCGTTGCGCCGACAGGCCGGGAACCGGCGGCCTGATTACTCACCGCTGGAAGGGTAGCAGTGCGTCCGGAAAGGTAGCGGGTGCGGCGGGTAACCCCGAATGGGCAGCGGCGAGGACGCGTAGGGCTACGCTCTTGCTATGAACCAGGAGGCAAGCCGCGGCCCCGCCAACGCCGCGCCGCGCGGGACCGGGCGGCCACCGAGGAAACAACCTGCCAGACCATCCCTGGGCGGGGGTACCCCCGCCCAGGATCGTGAACTGCGTGCTCAGGGCCGGGAGACCGTCCGCCGGCTGCTCGAGGCGGGCATGGTCGAGTTCGAGAACCGCGGCTTCCACGGCGTCCGCGTGGATGACGTGGTGCGCCGGGCCGGCATCTCGCACGGGACGTTCTACCTCTATTTCTCCAACAAGGAAGACCTGTTCAAGGCCCTGCTGAAGGACGCACTGCACGACATGGAGATCGTGGCCGGCGACTTCCCCGTCGTCACCAGCGACGACACCGGACTCACCGTGCTGCGCCAGTGGGTCCGCAAGTTCTTCCGCGCCTACGCGGCGCACGCCACCGTGATCCGCATCCTCAGCCAGGCCGATCTGGTGCCCGAGGAGGTGTTCGGCGACGGCCTGCGGCTGTTCTTCAGCATCGCGGAGGCGATGACCACGGGCATGACCGCCGCCGCCCAGGCCGCCGGGAAGCAGCAGGACCGCGCCGAACTGACCGCGGTGGCCTGCCTGATGATGCTCGAGCGGGTGAACTACCTGATCAGCGCCGAGGTCCAGCTGCCGGAAGACGAGATGGCCGACCGGATCGCGGACATCATGTACGCCGCGTTCGGCCTGAACATTCCGTGAGGCCTCACCGGCGGTAGCACCCGTGTCGTTCGGGAAGAATCTTTAACGTGCGATTTCTCAATGAGAGGGCTCCCGGGTACGACCTGACCTACAGCGACGTCTTCATGGTGCCCGGCCGGTCAGCCGTCGGCTCGCGGCTCGACGTCGACCTGGCCACCACCGACGGCAGCGGTGCCACCATCCCGATCGTGACCGCCAACATGACCGCCGTCTCCGGGCGGCGGATGGCGGAGACCGTCGCCCGGCGAGGCGGCATCGCGATCTTGCCGCAAGACATCCCGGCGGACGTGGTCGCAGACGTGATCACCTGGGTGAAGTCCCGGGACCTCGTGGTGGAGACCGCCTTGACGCTGGCTCCGGCCGATACCGCGGGCGACGCGCTGAGCCTGCTGCCCAAGCGGGCGCACGGCGCGGTGATCGTGATCTCGGAGGGTCGGCCCGTGGGGGTCGTCACCGAGGCCGACTGCCTCGGCGTGGACCGGTTCACCCAACTGCGCCAGATCATGTCCGCCGACCCGTTCACCCTGCCGGCCGGGACGCCGCCTGAGCAGGCGTTCTCTTTGCTGCACGACGGGAGGCACCGGCTTGCCCCCGTGGTGGACGGCACCGGCCGCTGCCTAGGCATCATGACCAGGACCGGGGCGCTGCGGGCGACCCTGTACTCCCCGGCGGTCGACGCCTTGGGCCGACTGCGGGTCGGCGCGGCCATCGGGGTCAACGGAGACGTGGCGGCCAAGGCCAAGCTGCTGCTCGACGCGGGCGCCGACGTGCTCGTGGTGGACACCGCGCACGGGCACCAGGAGAAGATGATCGGCGCGCTGCAGGCGGTGCGCGCGCTGAACCCCGGCGTGCCGGTGGTGGCCGGCAACGTCGTCACCGCGGCCGGAGTCGCCGACCTGAGGTCGGCGGGGGCGGACATCGTCAAGGTCGGCGTCGGGCCGGGCGCGATGTGCACCACCCGGATGATGACCGGCGTGGGACGGCCGCAGTTCTCCGCCGTGCTCGAGTGCGCCGCCGAAGCCCGGCGGCTGGGCGCCTCGGTCTGGGCCGACGGCGGGGTCAGGCACCCCCGGGACGTGGCGCTTGCGCTGGCCGCAGGCGCCTCGAACGTGATGATCGGGTCCTGGTTCGCCGGGACCTACGAGTCCCCCGGCGATACGTTCCGGTCACCTGAGGGGCGGCTGTACAAGGAGAGCTTCGGGATGGCGTCGGCGCGAGCCGTGCGGCTGCGCTCGGCCAGCGACTCCGCCTTCGAGCGGGCCCGCAAGGCGCTTTTCG
>JBKQQQ010000176.1:0-5606 GCA_052144275.1 Streptosporangiaceae bacterium | reverse complement strand
AGGCCGGCGGCGGCGACCTTCGGCCGCAGCGCCGGCAGCGGCCCGTCGGGCAGCACCACGGCCATGGCCAGGCCGATGTCACGGTAGGGGAGCAGCACGGCCTGGTACCCGTCGCCGCGCAGGTAGGCCTGCGGTGCGGTGAGGTGCATCATCGGCACGGTCAGGCCCGGGCGGTCGTGGCCATCCGGGTAGAACGGCGCGTCGGCCGTCGCGCTCTCGGGGAACGGCTGCGTCCACGCCGCCTTCAGGTATACGGCGCTGGCGAGCACCAGCCTGGTCAGCCGGCCGACGGCGCCGGGCGGCAGCAATCCGGTGATCTTGCCTTCGGTCTGCTCGGCGATCACGCGGTTGATCAGGGTCCGGGCCGCATCGGGCGCCGCGGCGAAATCGGCGTCGGCGAGCGTCGCCGCGGCCTGGCGGAGCCGGGCGGTGAACTCGGCCCGCAGCGGCAGGCCGGACTGGACCCACACGGTGTTCGGCGCCCGGAACGTCGCGGCTCCGTTGCCGGACCCGCCGCCGGGCCCGGCGAGGGCCGCGCCAGGCGCCAGACTCAGCCCGCTGGTCGCCACGTCCTCCGGCCGCGGTGATCCGTCGAGGTGCAGGACCCGGGCCAGTTCGGCCGCCGTCTGGCCGCGCGCTCCGTACCAGGCCGTCCGCAGCGCGCTGGCCACGCTGACCGGCGAGAACACCAGGTCGGCCGCGTTCTCGGCCAGCACCTGGTACATGTCCGCGCCGAATGCCGCGACCGCGTGCGCCGCAGCCGCCCGCGCTTCGGCCGGCTCCGCTGCTTCGTGCCGCATCCTCCGCTCCTACCCGCGCAGGATGAAACCATGACCAGATGAGCTGGTTCATGACCGCGGACACCGAACAGTTCCTGGTCGTCGCGGTACCGGCATCGCCCTGGCGCGACACTCGCTCCGCGCTCGACACGGGCTCATAAAGGATTTCCTCGACAGCCATGGTCAGCGCATAGCGGGCGACCGCGTCGACTCCTCAGCGTGCAAAGTAGCGATGCGCGCTGGCCTGGTTACGACGCGCTAGTGCCCGCCCCGCTTATGGTCGGTCTTCGCTGGATCAGGTTCGTGCGGCGCGCGCGGTAACGAAAGCAAGCCGTCGTTCGAAGTGTGTCCGGGCCTCGCCGATCTCTCCGCCGGTGACCGCACCGCACCGAGGGGTTCAAGTTCTCCACCGACCCGCAGCTGGAAGCCAAGGTCCGCGACGTCGTCGGCTTGTACCTGGCGCCGCCGCAGAACGCGGTGGTGGTCTGCGTGGACGAGAAGCCCCAGATCCAGGCCCTGGACCGGACCCGGCCGGTGCTGCCGATGCGCCCGGGCATCCCCGAGCGGCACCACCCATGACTACGTCCGGCACGGCACCACCTTGTTCGCCGAACGCGCCGGCGCCGACACCTGCGCCGGCTACCTCACCAGCAAGAAGCGCCTGGATAATCGCTGCCACCGCCGACCCGGAACTGGAGGCATTCCTGCCCTGGAACGCCACGCCCGGCGACCACAAGCCTGGGCGCGGCCGCCGATCCCGGTCAAGGCGTCATCGCCCACCGGCAGCTACGCCGTCCGTCACCATGCCCCTGCACCAGCGACCATGCCAAAGGCCGGGCGGCGCACACGCCGGCGAACCTCGGGGTACTTACTATACGTCTGCGGTACAGTCGATCCACCGATCAAACTATGACACGTCCTGCGCGGTCGGAGACATGATGAATCGCGACAAAGCAGAAGAACTGTTCCGCGAACGCGGCTATATGGTACGGCACGGCCTGTTCGACGCGGTTGAGTTGGAGGTCCTCAAGGGAGAGATCCCGCTTCTCGTCGACGCCCATCGCGAGACACTCGGCTTGCCCTACCGAATGCGGAGCAGGATCACGGCAGCGATCCGTGTGTGGAGCCACGATGAGCGCCGAGCAGTCGAGTTGTTCCGTGCCGCACTCGCCGATGAGGATGCCGCCAGGAATGACCAGCGAATAGAATCGGACGATTTTGGATAACCCTAAAATTCCGCTCAGCGATAATGGTTTCCTGAATCGCTAACCGGAATGTTGGTCGATCATTACTCGGATCGGCCATAATCCGGCCCAAAGCGCGAAACCGGCCTAAGTTGGATTGACCGAAATTGATCTGTTAGGATTATCGACTATGATTGACCTTCAACTCCTCCGCAACCCGGAGTTCGTGGAACAGCTGCAGAACGCCGCCAAGTCCAAGCGAATGGACTTCGATGCTTACCTGCTGTCGGCGACGTTCGACGAGCGTCGGCTTGTGGCAGGCCAGCTCGACAGCATGCGGGCGCAGCAGAAGGCGTTGTCTGCCCGGTTCCGCGACGCCGACGCCGACACCCGGGCAGCGCTCGGCGATGAGATGAACGGCTACGCTGCGGAGCTTAAGGCGTTGCGTGCTCGGCTTCAAGATGTGGAGGCGCGGCTAACGGATCTTGCCCTGCGGGCGCCCAACATCCCTGACCCTCTGGCCCCGGTCGGGTCGTCCGAGGACGACAACGAGGTCATTCGCCATGTCGGTGAGCCCAGGGCGATGGGTGACAACATGGTCGACCACATCGAACTGGCGCGCCGGATGGGCATGGTCGACTTCGAGCGGGCGCAGAAGTTCGCTGGGGCTCGTAGCTACGCGCTGACCGGAAACGGGATGCTGCTGGCCCGCGCCGTGCTGACCATGGCCCTCGACATTCTCGTGGCCCGTGATTTCAAGCCGGTTGCCCCGCCCGTGCTGGTGCGAGAGGAGGCAATGACGGGCACCGGATACTTCCCGCTTGGGGTTGAAGACGCCTACAAGACCGACCGCGAGGACCGCTATCTGGTGGGTACTTCGGAGGTCTCACTGGTCTCGCTGCATCGTGATGAGATCCTGCACCTGACGGAAATGCCGATCCGGTACGCGGGGATCTCCTCGTGCTTCCGGCGCGAGGCAGGCGCGTACGGGCGCGATACCCACGGCCTGTACCGCGTGCACCAATTCGAGAAGGTGGAGCAGGTCTCCATCATCCCAGCGGACGACGCGCTGTCGGCGACGGAGCAGTTGTCACTCCTGGCTAACTCCGAGGTAGTGTTGATAGCACTGGAGCTTCCCTATCGAGTGGCGATCGCGTGCACGGGGGAGACGGGTCAGGGGCAGCGCCTCAAGTACGAGGTTGAGACCTGGATGCCCAGCAGGGCGGCCTACTCGGAGACCCACTCTTGTTCGAGTTTCGGCGACTTCCAAGCCCGCCGGTCCAACATCAGGTACCGCACGGCCGGGGGCGAGTTGGCGTTCGCATACACCCTCAACAACACCGCTGTCGCGGTTCCCCGCATCCTCATCCCTCTGCTCGAACACCACCAGCGGCCGGATGGTTCTGTGCGTGTCCCCAGCGCGCTTCGCCCTTACCTCAACGGCGTGGCCGAGCTTCGCCCCGACACGGCGTCGGCGACACTGATTCCAGGCTGAGCGGTGACAGTGCGACCTTGACGGTGCCTCCCTCTGAAGACAGAATCGCCCGTAAGGTGTCCGCATTGACTGAGACCAGTCAGGCAAGCGAATGGAATGCCCGGTGACGGCCGCGTCAGACTTGCGTCGCCATGGCCCTCCGGAGTTCAGGGGAGGGCAGTGAATCGCTGTCTTTAACGTACGCGATGGAATCGGTGATCCGGGATGCTGGCGACGCGCTCCAAACGCGCATTGGACTCTATCTGATCGGCAGTTACGCGCGCGGAGTGGCTGACAGTGCCAGTGACCTCGATGTCGTGGCCATGGCGTACGGCAACGAGGGTCGGATCGGATCGGCGATCGGGTCCCTCTACGCGGACCGGTTCCCGCGTTTCCCGCCTGGGCGTCGGCTTGCCGGAACGTGACGTTGCGCAGCCCCTCCTGCTCGCTGAGCCGACGGGCCAGCTCGACTGCCTGCGCCGAAAGGTCCACCCCCAGGACGCTGCCGCCGACGGCGGCGCGGGCGGCCTCACGGGTGGACTGGCCGGTGCCGCAGCCGATGTCGAGCACCCGGTCCCCGGGCCTCACCCGAGCCGCGGCGCGGAACCGCTCGTTGTACGGGCGGACCTCCTCGTCGAACAGGGCGGCGTGGATGATCCGGTGCTCGCCGGCGGCCTGCTTGGCGTTGACCCACTCGGGCGGGTTTGACATCGACATCACCTGGCTTCCCGTGCCGCACGCCGCGGTGTACGACACCGAGCCTCGCACACGACCGCCGCGGGTTACGCTTCACCCGTGAGCGGACTCCAGGACTTTGCCCGGCTGGTCGACGGTGATCACGGTCTGTGCGTGGTGTCCACGGTGCGGCCGGACGGGACGATCCAGTCGTCGGTGGTGAACGCGGGCGTGCTCCCGCACCCCGTCACCGGCGAACAGGTTGTGGGCCTGGTGAGCCGAGGTGACGCGCACCGGCTGGCCAACCTGCGGGCGCGGCCGCGGGCCACGGTGGTCATCCGGGCTGGCTGGCAGTGGGCCGCCGCCGAAGGACCGGTCGAGCTGGCCGGTCCCGACGACCCGCTGCCCGGGGTCGACGCCGAGCGGCTGCGCCTGCTGCTGCGCGAGATCTTCACCGCGGCGGGCGGGACGCACGACGACTTCGATACCTACGACCAGGTGATGGCCGACGAGCGGCGGGTCGCCGTCCTGGTGACCCCGGCCCGGATCTCCCCGGCCCCGCGTGGCTAACGACCTCATGGATGCCGAACGACGCAGCGTCACCCGCCCCGACGGCCGGAATATCGACTTCCTGGTGGCCGGCCCGCCCGACGGCCTGCCGCTGGTGCTGCACGAGGGCACGCCCGTCGGACTGGTCCTGTACCCGAAGACGGTGCAGGCAACCCGGATACGCGGGCTGCGGGTCATCCTCGCTGCCCGGCCCGGCTACGAGGGCTCGACGCCCAGGCCGGGCCGGCGCGTGGTGGACGTGGCCGAGGACACCGCGGCGGTCCTGGACGAGCTCGGCGCGGATACCTTCGTCACGGTCGGCTGGTCCGGCGGCGGGCCGCACGCGCTGGCCTGCGCCGCGGCCCTGCCCGGGCGCTGCCTGGCGGCCGCATCGATCGCCGGGGTGGCGCCGTATGCGGCGAAGGGCCTGGACTGGCTGGCGGGCATGGGTTCAGAGAACGTCGCCGAGTTCGGCGCGGCGGTGCGCGGCGAGGCCGCGCTGACCGCATTCCTCGACCACGAGGCGGTCATGGTGAGCACCCTCACCGGGGAGAGCGTGGCCAAGTCGCTGGGCGGCCTGGTCATCGAGGCCGACCAGGCCGTGCTCACCGGAGAGTTCGCCGACTACGTCGCGGCCGGCCTGCGGGCCTCGATGAACTCGGGTATCGCGGGCTGGCGGGACGATGACCTGGCGTTCATCAACGACTGGGGCTTCTCCCTGGGCTGGGACTCACCAGGCCAGCAGTCACCGGGCGGCCAGCAGTCACCGGGCGAGGAGCCGTCGGCGCCGGTCGCCGTCTGGCAGGGCGACCAGGACCGGATGGTCCCGTTCGCGCACGGCCAGTGGCTGGCCGCGAACATCCCGGGCGCCCGCGTTCACCTGATGCCAGGTGACGGTCACCTGTCGATGACCGTGAGCGCCTTCGACCGCATCCTGGACGACCT
>JBKQQQ010000175.1:0-5394 GCA_052144275.1 Streptosporangiaceae bacterium | reverse complement strand
ACGACTTTAGGTCATAGGTGATTCGCCCGGCAGATGCAAGACGACACGCCGTGTTAGCCCAGGCCAGCCATCATCCCAGGGAAGAAGCGGTCTGTACGGGCCGAGATAACCCGGAAACTCGGGCTAGTCCGAATTCCTTGATCAGGAGCTGGCCGCCCAGGATGAACGAGCCGAAGATAAGGATCATGATCAGCGCGGCGGCGGAGATGGTTTGGCCTGTGGCGGCGAGGCCGTCGCGGACGGCGATGCTGTTGTCGTGGGTTCTGTGCCACTCCTCGTGCATGCGGGTGACCAGGAAGACCTGGTAGTCCATGGACAAGCCGAACAAGATCGCGAAGAGCATCACGGGCAGGAACGCCTCGACCGGGCCCGGCCTGCTGACGCCGATCAGGCCGCCCAGCCAGCCTTTCTGGAAGACGGCGGTCACGATCCCGAACGCGGCCCCGATCGAGAGCAAGTTCATCACCGCGCCGGTCAGCGGGATCACGATGCTGCGGAACACCAGGGACAGCAGCAGGAACGACAGCAGCACGACGACGGCGATGAACAGCGGGAGCTTCTGCGCGATCACGTGGTCGAAGTCCACGAAGACTGCCGTGGACCCGCCGAGGTAGACTCGGACGCCCGTTCCGGCGGTGGCACGCGGGATGACGGAGTCCCGCAGGCGGGAGATGAGGGACGTGGTGGCCGCAGACTGGGGCGAGGTAGCCGGGTACACGTTCATGAGGACGACGTTGCTGCCGTTCCCGGCGGGGATGACCTGCGGCAGCGAGACGCCGGCCACCCCGGGCTGCGCGCTCAGGCGGCTGGCCAGGCGTCTGACGATGGCAGGCTGCGCGGCCGGAGGGACGTCGGTGACCAGTTGCAGCGGCCCATTGAAGCCGGGCCCGAATCCCCTGGCGAGCATGTCGTAGGCAGTGCGCGTCGTGGTGCCCACCGGGTCGCTGCCCTGGTCCGATGACCCCAGGCGGAGTGAGAAGAACGGGATCGTGAGCACGCCGATGATCGCCAGTGCCGCCACGGCCGGCAGGACGGGCCGACGCTGCACGAATGTCGCCCAGCGTGACCAGAAGCCGGGTCCGCCGAGTTCGGTTCCGCTGGGCCCGTGATCTGCCAGGTCCCTGCGCTGGCGGCGCCCGAGCACATACGGCCCGATGAATCCGAGCAGCGCCGGAAGCAATGTCAAGGCGGCGAGCATGGTGCAGGCGACCCCGACTGCCGCGGCCACAGCGAGCCCGTTGAGCAGGGACACGCCCAGAGTGAACATCCCGAGCAGGGCGATGCACACCGTGACGCCGGCGAAGAGTACGGCCCGCCCCGACGTGTTGACCGCTGTCACGATGGAAGACTCGATGTCCCGCCCGGCCAGCAGTCCCTGCCGGTGCCGGGTGACGATGAACAGCGCATAGTCGACGCCGACGCCGAGGCCGATCAGCAGGGTCAGCTCCGAGGAAAAGTCCGGCATCTGCATCACGTGGCTGAGCAGCTCGATGAGGCCGATAGCGGTTCCGAGCGAGGCCAGCGCCGACACCAGGGGAAGGGCCATCGCCAGCAGTGAGCCGAACACCAGGAACAGCACCACGGCGGCCAGCGCGATCCCGAACCCGACCCCGCCGATCGACGGCGGATTAGCCTCCTCGGCTACCTGGCCCGCAACGGCGACCTGCAGCCCCCGCTGGTCGCCTGACTGCGCCTCCGCGACCAGGCGCCTGGCCACCGCGGTACTCAGGGTCTGTGCCTGCTGGTCAAAGGTCACGGTGGCGAACGCGACCGTCTTGCCAGAACTCACCCGCCCCGCGCCGGCCGCCCCGACGGGCGAGATGATCGCTGTCACATGCGGGACTTTCGCGATCCGCGCGAGCGTGGCCTGGATCCTCGCCTGGACGGCCTGGTCGGTCACGAGCATGCCATGCGAGGTCTGGAACACCACTTCCTCGGAGTCACCCGCCACTTTGGGCGAGACCGCCTTCAGCAGGTCGATGGCCTGGGTGGACTGCACACCGGGCAGGGTGAAGCTGTTGGAGTACGCCGAGTCGGCGGACCGCGCGGCCAGCGTGGCGATGATGAGGGCCAGCAGCCAGAAGGCAATCACCTGCCGCCGGTGCCGGACACTCCAGGTAGCAAGCGCGCGCATGGGCTGATCTCCTCAGCATCGAGCGTGTACAGTCGGTTCGAGAGGCCAGCGTATGAGATTGATAAGTCAACCTATCAGAATGGGATGCCGGTCACCGGCGACGGGCCAGGGGTGAGGCATCGTGGTCAATACAGCCAAGCGTGATCGCACGACGACGGCAGTGCTGGAGGCGGCCGCCGTGGTGTTCGCCGAGCAGGGCGACAGCGCCCGCATCGCTGACATCGCAGGCGCGGCCGGGGTCGGGCCCGCCACGCTCTACCGGTACTTCCCGAACCGGGAAGTCCTGCTCGACGCCCTCCTGGAGTATGCACTTGACGAGACCAGTGACCGCCTGGCCGAAGCGGACCTGGAGAACGTGCCGTTCGCTGAGGGAATCGCCCGCGTCTCGCGGGCGCTGGTGACCAGCCGGAGTAAGTACGCCGTACTCACGAAAATGGTGGACGTCGTCGATAAGCAGCAGGTCGAGATGCGCCTCGCAGGACCGATACGCGCGCTGCTGCGCCGGGGCATAGCCGAGCGGGCCGTGCGCGAGGACCTGTCCGAAGACGAATTGGGCGCCGTCCTCGGCGCGCTCGTCCAGGCCGCGGGCCACCTCGCGTCCCGCGGTCAGGCGGGCATCGAACGGGCTTCCACCATCGCGAGCTCGGTCTTCCTCGACGGCACCGCCCGCCGCCAGGGTGGCGCGGCATCCCCGCCGGGAAGATGAGCTCCTGGCGGGCGGTCCCGCCGCGGCGCGTTCGCCGGGCGAGCCGCCTGGCTGATTAAGCACGCGTACTTGCCGCCGGGGGACCGGCGCGGAGAGGCTGGGCAGGCATCGTGACTTCCGTATGCGGGACGAGGCGGGCGGCGCGGCAGCCCTCTGCTGGCTATTCCCGGTCCACTGCAGCCCGCGCCGCCCTGTGGAGTGCCGGGGTAGCAGTTTTGGGCCTCGCCGCGGACGCCGCGGGCAGGGCCTGGGCGCTATCGGCTCTCCGCGGCGGGCACCGGATCACCGTCGTCGGCGGCCTGCTGCGCTTTCAGCTCGTCATCAATCACGGTGCCGCGTTCGGCATCGCCGCAGGATACGAGCCGCTTCTCGCAGTCGCGAGCGTGGCGGGCATCGTCCTGCTCGGGATCTGCGCCGTCAGAGCGTCCAGCCGGGCACAAAGACTCGGCGCCGCTCTCGCCGCCGGGGGCGCGGCCGGCAATCTCCTGGACCGCCTGGCCCGCCCGCCCGCAGCGCTGCACGGAGGGGTCGTGGACTGGCTCCACGTCCCGTTCTACGCTCCGACATTCAACCTGGCCGACCTGTGGCTCCGCGGCGGCCTGCTGCTCGCCGCAGGTTCCTGGCTGTGTCACATGCAGGTGATGTTTCAGACCTCGAAGGGAAGGGCTGGTGACCGATGTCGGGGTCGAGGCCCAGGTCAACCAGACGCTGGCCCGAATCAGCAAGATTCCCCACGTGACCGACATCGTCTCGCCCTACAGCTCTGCCGGGTCCGGCAACGTGAACTCTGGGGGTACCTCTCCTCAGCGGACTGGCGGTAGCGGCTGCCATCGGTGTCGCCTTCACGATGCTTGCCGCGCTCACTCTGTTGCCCGCGTTGCTCGGCTTCATCGGTCCTCGGATCCTCAGCCGTCGGCAGGCTCACCGCGCTCCCGCGGGGGCCATAGGCACGGAGAGCGGCTTTTGGTACGGCTGGGCAACCTTCATCCAGCGCCAACCGGGGCCAAGATGGAGGCCGTAGCCGGGGCGCTTGGCAACAGTCTCCAGGCGGCGTTTGACCGATGGCACGAGTGGGCGTTGCGCCAACGTGACTTCATCATCGACGGCAAGCCAGGCATCACGGAGGACGAGTACGAGGCGGTCGCACGACGGTTTGCATCCCTAGGGATCATGTCCTCAGAGCGCGGCGCAAGCGCGAGATGAAGCGGCAAGCCTGCTGAGCTCACTCGATCGACCTGACAAAATCGGAGGCCTGGGCTGCCCATGCGATGTCAGAGCAACTCGTCATCCACTGCATGTACGGCAATCCGGTAGTTGACGCTTTGAGCGGCACCAGGTGACCGAGTCGTGGCCAGAACAGGCGAATGAGACGATACCGTCAGTAGGCATGGTGGGGTATAACTTAAATCTACACTGTAAGTTCTAGCCGAAAGCTACAGTGCAGGTGTAGGTTTAATCCCCGGGAGGGATGACATGACGGAGTCATCCGAGAACTTGGTTCGAATCGCTGACGTAGCCCGTGAGCTGGGACTATCGCCAAGCAGAATCCGGCAATTGGCAGATACTGAGGTCATCCCCTCGTCCAGGACCCCGGGCGGCCACCGACTGTTTGACCTGGGCGCCGTGCGAGCAGCGATAGCGCGCCGTACGCTGCCTGAGGATCCTCTGACGGTTGCTACAGAGGCGGCGCCTTCCTGGCAGTACGAACTCACGTTGCTCGGCCTCTCCGAGGACATCGTGTGGCGTCGGGTGGCTGAGGACCTGCACCTGGACAGGGAGAGCCCAGCCGGAAAGATCATGGGCTACGCGTTCACCGAGATGTTGAACAACGCCATTGATCACTCGGCTAGCAAGACTGCGACAATTACCTGGTGGGCCGGCACAGACCAGTGGAGCTTTGAGGTAAGGGACTACGGAGTAGGTGTGTATCCGAAGCTTCGCGAAGGACTGCACTTGGCCAGCGAATTCGAGGCCGTCCAAGAACTCTCCAAAGGGAAGCGGACTACCGACAGGCAGCGGCACACAGGAGAAGGGATCTTCTTCACCTCAAAGGCTGTAGACATCTTCCGCCTGACATCGTCGGGCGTGCGCTGGACAGTCGACAACCTCCGCTATGACACAGCGCTTGGTGTCGTACCGGCAAGCGATGGGACATCTGTTGTGTGCCAGATCGACCCGCAGACTGATCGTTCGCTGGCGGGCATCTTCCATGAATTCAGCCGTGACCACGTCTTCGTCAGGACACGGCCGGTGGTCAAACTGTTCGAGATAGGTACCACCTTCGTATCCCGAAGCGAGGCGCGACGGCTGCTGGATGGACTGGAAGCCGACTTCGACACTGTGGAAGTGGACTTCGCTGGGGTTACCGACGTTGGTCAGGGGTTCGTGGACGAAATGCTGCGAGTCTGGCCAGCGGCCCATCCTGACGTGAATGTCATCCCTACTAACATGAACCCGGCGGTGCAGTTCATGATCGAGCGTGGTCTGTCGCGCATCCAACGACCCGATCAGCAGGGCTGACAGCGCTTACACGGCGGGAGTCGATCGCGATTCA
>JBKQQQ010000174.1:0-10292 GCA_052144275.1 Streptosporangiaceae bacterium | reverse complement strand
GAACCAGAACGAGCTGGTGCACGCCGAGGTCGCCACCGAACGCACGATGCACGCCCGGTTCCCGGCCGCCGAGCAGGCGGAGCTGGCGGACACGTTCGCCGGCTACGGCGCCGACCCCGAGACCGCGACGAGGATGGCCGAAGCGGTCTCCCGGGACCCCGATACCGCCCTGCGCGTGCATACCCGCGAGGAACTCGGCATCGACCCGTTCGAGCTGCCCTCGGCTGTCGTCGCCGGCGTCTCGTCGCTGATCGCGTTCTCCGCCGGGGCGCTCATCCCGCTGCTGCCGTACCTGGCGGGCCTATCCGTCCTTTCCGCTTCCCTGGGCCTGGCCGCGGTGGCGCTGCTGGCCGGCGGCATGGTGGTGGGCCGGCTCACCGGCCGCCCGCTGCTGCGTTCGGGCCTGCGCCAGCTCGCCCTGGGCGGGGTCGCCGTCGCGGTGACGTTCACCGTGGGTAGCCTCATCAGCGGCGGCCATATCGCCTGACCGGTCCCGGCGTCCGGTAGCTGGTTTCCCACTGGTTAACTGAACCATCTCCTGATTCCGGACGTGTCCAAGTCAGGAGGCAGTGTGACGGATCAGGTCCGAGCCGCCATGGCCAGCCTGGTCGCGGCTATTACGGTCGGCGCTGTCCTGCTGGCCGCGGGCTGCGGCAGCAGCCAGCCGCCGCCCGATACCAGCTGAACTGGAAGGTCAATCCGTACGTGATCTCTAACGGGAGATCATTTGCACTGCGAAGGGGAAAACCGAAATGCGAAAGATATGGGGTGCCGCCGGACTGGCCGCCCTCGCGCTGGCCGTATCCGCGTGCGGCAGCTCAAGCAGCAGCTCAGCCGCCTCGGGCAGCACCCCGGCTGCGGCAGGCAGCAGCCCGGCGGCGTCGGCTTCCGCCGCGAGCTCGACCACCTTGACCGCTAGGACCATCGGAAGCCAGCAGGTGCTGACCAATTCTGCCGGCCTCA
Organism: Streptosporangiaceae bacterium; assembly: GCA_052144275.1. Classification (GTDB taxonomy): domain Bacteria; phylum Actinomycetota; class Actinomycetes; order Streptosporangiales; family Streptosporangiaceae; genus Palsa-504. The sequence goes on along the minus strand of JBKQQQ010000174.1, from coordinate 9,329 downwards.
CCGTGTACTGGTTCGTCCCGGACACCTCGACCACGTCGAAGTGCACCGGATCCTGCGCGACCTACTGGCCGCCGGTCAAGGGCCCGGCCACCGCCGGGTCCGGCGTCACCGGCACGCTGGGCACCATCACCCGGTCAGACGGCACGACGCAGGCGACCTACGACGGGCATCCGCTGTACACCTACGCCGGGGACAGCGCCCCCGGGCAGGCCAAGGGCAACGGGCTCAACGCCTCGGGCGGGCTGTGGTACGAGATGACGGTCTCGGGTGCCACCCCCGCGGCGGGCGCTGGCGCCTCGGCCTCGGCCACGACCAGCAGCAAGGGCGGTTACGGCTACTGATCTCGCGCCCTCTGTCCGGGCGCGTAGTGCACGCGGCGGCACGCGGCCAGCCTTAAACGGCAGGCCGCGCCCGCTGCGGGCAGTGCTTGTCGTAGGCAGGGCCTTACGGGACGAGATCGAGCTGCGCGCGGGCGAGCTGACGGCGCGAGGTGACATCGAGCTTCCGGAATACCTTCCGGAGGTGGTAGTCGACCGTGTTGGGGCTGAGGTAGAGCTGCCCGGCGATCTCCGCGTTGGTCGCGCCCGCGGCCGCTAGCCGGGCCACCTGTGCTTCCTGCGGGGTGAGGTCGTGACCGGGCCCGGCGGAGGCCTGAGCGACCACGGTTTCGCCGGCGGCCGCCAGCTCCAGCCGGGCCCGGCGGGCGAAGCCTTGCGCGCCGATCTCGTCGAAGAGCCGCAGTGCGGTACGCAGGCTGGCCCGCGCGTCCCGCGGGCGCTTGACCCGGCGCAGCCACTCGCCGTAGACGAGGTGGCTGCGGGCCAGATGGGCTTGAGCGCGGCCATGCTGGTCGATGGCCTCCCGGTAATGCTCTTCGGCTTCGGCGCCGTCGCCGGCCACGAGGGCCTGGGCCCGGGCGAGGAAACCGAGCGTCACCGGACCGGGCTGGCCGGTGGCCAGCCCGGCCAGCAGCCGGACCATACCGTCGGCGGCGTCGGGGTGGCCGGAGCGCTGGGCCGCCTCGACGAGGTCGGGCAGGACGAACTTGATCTGCGAGGTGTCGTCGACACGGCAGCTGGCGTAGGCGGCGTCATAGCGGCCGTGCCCGAGCTCGAGGATGCAGCGCGCATAGCCGGCGAAGACGAGCTGGTATCCCTGGCCCTGGCGGTCGGCCTCGTCGGCCACCGCGTCCAGCAGGGCATAGGCGCGGTCGGACTGTCCGCGCCACGCCGACAGGATCAGCGACCCGACCCCCCAGGGCTGCCCCCGGGCTTCTGCTATGGCGGTTATCTCGGTGAAGCAGCGTTCGGCTTCCGGCAGGTCTCCGGCGAGCAGGCCGGATACCCCGGCGTAGCTGAGCGCCAGCGACAGCGGCACCATCGCTCCCTGCTCCCTGGCGGCGGCTTCCATCCGCCGGGTCAGCTCATGCAGCCGGGGCTCGTCAGCCAGGATGGTGGCGTCCGCGCAGGCGGCGGCGAGCCACTGGAACATCTCGGGGGGATTGCCGGCTTCGTGCCGCACGGCGTCGATCGCCTGCCGGAGCAGCGGCGCGGCCGCGTCCAGGCCACGAAGCTGGAGGGTGGTATCCGCGTCCAGCAGCAGGTCGCCGACCGTGGCGGCCGTGCCTGCGGGCAGCGGAAGCGCCTGGGCCACCTGAGCCACGTCGGTCCGGGTCGCTCCAGGGGGCGCGAGCGGGCCGTTGATCTGCGCTTCCACGATGGCTTCGACGAGAATGTCGCGGGCCAGCCGGACGTCGACCGGACCCAGGCTCCTGGCCGCGGCGAGCAGGGCGGAGGTCGCCCTGGCCGGCTGGCGGAGCGCATGATGAATGCGGCTCTGAACCCGCTGGGCCAGGCCGAGGTGGCGCCGATCGTCGCGGTAGGCGGTGGCTTCGTCGAGCTCGGCCTGGGCCCGGCCGAGCGCCCCGGCACTGCAGCTCGACTCCGCCGCGCTGAGCATCCGGCGCGCTCGTGCCGCCTGGCTGGGGCTAAGGGTGGCCGCGCGGTGGAAGAAGGCTGCCGCCATCGTCCAGCCGCCGCGGCGACGCGCCCGTTCCCCGGCCCGCTCGAGGTCATCGGCCGTGGCCTCGTCCGGGCCGGTGGCCGCCTGGGCCTGGTGCCAGGCTCGCTGATCCGGCTCGGCCGGGCTGGTGGCTTCGGCGAGGCGGGCGTGCACCCGCTGGCGCTGCGCGAACGAAGCCCCGTAGTAGACCGCGGAGCGGATCAGCGGATGACGGAAGCGGACCGTGTCGCGGATCGTGATCAGCTGTCGCGCCTCAGCCGCGGCCGCCGCTTCGATCGTGAAGCCGAGATCCTCGCCAGAGCGCCACAGCAGGCGGGGATCACCGGTCGGGTCGGCGGCCGCGGCGAGCAGCAGGGACTGGGTGTCGGCCGGCAGCCCGCGGACCTCCCGGAGATAACGCTGCTCGAGCTGGCGGCCCCCGGGCACCGGCTCGAGCAGGGGCAGGTCGCCGACGATCTGTCCGGCGGCGAGTTCCTGGCCGATCTCGATGAGGGCCAGCGGGTTGCCGCCCGTCTCGGCGACGATCCGCCCGGCCACCAGCCGGTCCAGCCGAGGCCCGGCGGCGGAGGCGAGCAGTTCACGGGCGTCCGCCTCGGCCAGCCCGGCGATCCGGAGTTCGGGGAGCCCGTCAAGCACGCCGGGATGTGAGGCGGGCTCGCGGGCGGCGAAGATGATCGCGATGGAATCCGCGTACACGCGGCGCGCCACGAACGCGAGGGCGTCGGCGGATTCGCGGTCCAGGCAGTGAGCGTCGTCGATCAGGCACAGCAGGGGCTGGCCGGCGGCCTGCGCGGCCAGCAGGCCCAGCGCGGCCAGGCTGACGAGAAACCGATCCGGCGTCCGGCCTTCCGCCATGCCGAAGGCCAGCCGGAGGGCGGTGCGCTGCGGCGCCGGGAGAACGTCCAGGTTGCCCAGGCAGGGCCGGAGGAACTGATGCAGGGCCGCGAAGCTGAGCTCCATCTCGGTCTCGACGCCGTCGATCCGGATGACCTTCAGGTCCGCGGCGGCCGCCTGCGCGTAATCCAGCAGTGCCGTCTTGCCTGCGCCTGGCTCGCCCCGGAGCACCAGGACGCCGCTCAGCCCCCGGCGGGCATCGTCGAGGATCGCCGTGAGGCGGTCGCGTTCCCCGCCGCGCCCGAGCAGTCCCTCCACGAGGCAAATCTACTGCCACGGGGTCATGCGCCGGGGGCCACGTGGTCGCGGGGCGGACGGACTACGCGCCACGCGTGATGCCCGGGCAGGCGGCCGGCGGTCACGATGGGAAGCCACGGACCTAAGGAGACCGCCATGCCGATGATCGACGTCTACGCCGCGACAGGAACATTCAGCAACAAGCACGATCTGGCTCAGCAGCTGGCCGCGGCGGTCATGCGCTGGGAGCAGGTGCCGCCGATCGCGCTGTTCGAGAACAACACCGCCGCCTTCATCCACGACCTGGCCCCCGATTCGCTGTCCAATGTCGCGGGCGCCAGCAACTACGTCCGGGTGCAGGTGCTCACGCCGGTAGGCGTGCTCGACCGCGACAAGCAGCTGGGCGTCGTCAGGGAACTCACCGACATCGTCGCCACCCAGGCGCGCGACGCGACGCTCGCCGACCGCACCTGGGTCCTGATCACCGAGTCCCCCGAGGGCGGATGGGGCATCAACGGCCACGCCAACACCGGCGCCGACATCGCCGCCGCGGCCCGGCGCGAACTTGCCGGAAACTAGCCAGGGAAGGAACCGCTGACATGAACGCACGACCGAACATCGTCCTGGTCCACGGAGCGTGGGCGGACGGCTCCAGCTGGAGCGGCGTCATCGAGCGCCTGCAGGCCGACGGATACCACGTCACCGCGCCCCAGTTCCCGATGACCGCGCTGGCCGACGACGTCGCCCGGCTGCGCCAGGTGCTCGACCTCCAGGACGGCCCGGTGATCGTCGCCGGGCACTCCTACGGAGGCCAGATCATCACCGCCCTCGGCCAGGACGCCCCCGGCGTCGCCGGGCTGGTCTACATCGCGGCCTTCGGCCTGGACGAAGGCGAATCGCTGGGCGCGCTGCTGTCCCAGGGGCCGGTGACCCCGGCGCTGGCGCACCTGGTCACCGACAAGCAGGGCTTCGGCTGGCTGTCCGAGGACGACTTCGTGCACCACTTCGCCGCCGACGTCGACCCGGTCCAGGCCAAGGTCATGTACGCCGTGCAGCAGGCCCTGGCCGGGTCCGCCTTCACCGACGTGATGGGCGTCCCGGCCTGGAAATCGCTGCCGTCCTGGTACCTGGTCGCCACCCACGACGAGGCGATCCCGCCCGACGCCGAGCGCCTGTTCGCCTCCCGCATGGGCGCCACCACCATCGAAGTCCCCTCCAGCCACGTGGCCATGGTCTCCCACCCCGACGAGGTAACCCAGCTCATCAAGACGGCTGCCGAAGCCATCCCAGCCGCGGACTACAAGGTTTAACCCGGGGTGTCCTGGGCGCGCAGTTCGGTTTCCAGCATGTCCATCGCCTTGAGGAAGGCGGCCTGCTCGCTGGGGGCGAGCTTGTCCAGGACCCGGGCGAGCGGGCCGGCCGCGCCGTCCAGCCACTGTCCGACCAGGGCGCTCTGGGCCGGGACGATCGCGACGATCGTCCGCCGGCGGTCCGCGGGGTCGGCGTGCCGGTCCACCAGCCCGGCCCGGTCCAGGTCGGCGAGGACGCCGCTGACGGTGGGCAGGGTCAGGCCCAGCCGGGAGGCGAGCTCGCTGACGGTGATCGGGCCTTCGCGCAACTGCTCGAGCGCGGCCACGTGCCGTGGTCCCAGCGGTGCGGGCGTCGGCGGGGCCGAACGGTCCTGCCACCGCCGCATCCCCCGGGACACGCGCGGGAACAGCTGCATCAGCCGCAGGCACAGCGCGGAGTGCGCCGAACCACGCGCTTCCGCCGAGCTGCCCGCTTCCTCCGCCACGGCCTCTCCCTCAACCCGCCTTCCGCCAGTATATATGGTTCCAACATCCAAATTATTTGGCCAGCAAAACTAATCAGGCAAAGCTAACCAGGCCAAGCTAGCCAGGCACAATTAATCCGCCAGCGCGTCGGAGAGGAACCGGCCCAGGCCCTTCCTGGTGGCCAGGACGATCAGCCGGTCGCCGGCGGCGAGCAGGTAGCCGCGGTGCGGGGACCAGTCGAGCGCGACGGCTCCACCGGCCTGCAGCGCGAGCACCCGGGCCTGCCCGTCCTGCTCGGTGTCGGCGATGAAGTTCCCGGCCAGCCCGGGCCCGGCCCGGACGTCGGCGATGAGCAGCACGTGCCGGCCCACGGCGATGGTCCGCAGCACCTGATGTTCCAGCATCGCGGCGGCGAAGGCCGGGGCGGCCAGGTAGGGAACGCTGCGGGAGATGATGTTGCCGCTGGTTTTCTGCATCCGTTCGGCCAAATCGTCGTCGGTGAGCCGAAGGACGATGCGCAGGTCGTCGCGGAGCGCACGCGCGGTCAGCGAGGTTTCCAGGTTCACGATGTCGGAGCTGGTCACCGAGACCAGCGCCAGGCAGGTGTCCAGGCTGGCGGCGCGCAGCGTCTCCTCGCGGAACGCGTCGCCGATCACCACCGGCAGGCCGAGCTGGCGGGCCATCGGGATCCCCGGTGCGCCGGGGTTGTTGTCCACGCACACCACGTCGAACCCCAGGTCGTGCAGCTGGCCCGTCACGCTGGTGCCGACGTTGCCGAGCCCGACCACGATGACGTGGCCGCCGGGGGGCCGCGGCGCCCGGCGCACCGAGCCGGTCAGCCGCGCGCCGACCACGATGGCGGTGATCACCGGGATGAAGGCCATGCCGTCCACGGTCAGCATGACCTGCGCGGTCTTCTCCGCCCCGCTGTCGGCCGGGCTGGTGAGCGCGGATCCGGTCAGGTCCATGAGCCCGAGGTACACCGTGTTGCTGATCGAGTACCGCGTGGCCAGCAGCACGAAGCCCACGCCGATCACCGTGAGCAGTGCCGTGAAGAGCAGCCCGAACTTGTGCCAGACCAGCCGGCGGAGCAGGCCGACCGCGGCCCGGACCGGATTACGGCGGCGGGTCAGCGGGTTGCGCGGCGTCCCGTCGGCGACGGCGAGCACCAGGTCGGCGGGCGAATTGGGGCCGTCGCCCGGCGGCAGCAGCCGCGGGGACGCCTGGTCATCGGCCGCCGTGGCCAGCCCGCAGATCACCGCGCCTGGCGCCACGTCGGCGGCCCTGGCCACGTAGAGCGTGCGCCGCTGCACGCGGACATGGCTAGCCGCCGGCTCGCCCACCGCGGCGGCGACGAACGACGGCGCGGACATCGCCGTGCCGGACAAGACCGCGCAGTCGGGGAAGAACATGCGGATGTGCTCGCCGAGGCGCCCGTTGAAGATGGCGAGCACCAGGCGGAGCCCGGGGTTGAGTTCCTGGGCGCGCAGTCCGGCGTGCAGGTTGCCGACGTCGTCCTGCCAGATGACGGCCAGCGCCCGCGCCGACTGGACGTCCGCGTCGGTGAACGCCTGGCTGGACAGTTCGGGATGCTCCAGCACCCGGACGCCTGCCAGCGCGCTGATCTGGGGGCCGTGGTTCCGCCGCCGGGACGGCAGGATCACCGTCACCCGCTCGCCGTACCGGGACGTCAGCTCTTCCGTGACGCGGAACGACAAAGGCCCGTCGCCGCAGACGATGAAGTGGTCGCCGCGACGATCCGCACGCCGGGGGAGCGCAGGCATGCGGCGATCATAGTGGCCGGGGAGGCCCTGGGCCGTTGACACCGCCAACAGGCGCTGAGACACTCCGGCCGGACAGCGTCGTCGGAAAGGGGATCTCATGGCCGTCGTCGAGAGCGTACGAGGCCCGGTCGACCTGGGCAGCCTGGGCCAGACCCTCATGCACGAGCACGTCTTCGTGCTCTCTACCGAGCACGTGCAGAACTACGGCAGCACCTGGTGGGACGAGGAGGCGCGGGTCGCCGACGCCATCGCCAAGCTGAACGCCCTGTACGCCAAGGGCATCCACACCATCGTCGACCCCACCGTCTGGGGCCTGGGCCGCTACATCCCGCGGATCCAGCGGATCGCGGCGGCCACGCCGGTCAACATCATCGTCGCCACCGGCCTGTACGTCTACGAGGAACTGCCCCAGCAGTACGCCTACCGCGGGCCCGGCCTGCTGATCGACATCCCGGACCCGATGGTCACCGACTTCTCCGGCGACATCACCGAGGGCATCGGCGACACCGGCGTCAAGGCGGCCTTCCTCAAGTGCTGCATGGAGACGGCCGAGCTGACTCCGGGCGTCGAGCGGATCGCCCGCGCGATCGCCCGCACGCACCTGCAGACCGGCGCGCCCATCACGGTGCACACCTCAGGCCCGCAGCAGAGCGGCCGGACGGCGGTGCGCATCTTTACCGAGGAAGGCGTCGACCTGAGCAAGGTCGTGATCGGGCACGCGGGCGACAGCAACGACCTCGACTACCTCACCGAGCTTGCCGATCAGGGGGTCCTGCTCGGGATGGACCGTTTCGGATTGGATCTGTTCAATCCAGGTGCCGAACGGGTGAAGACGATCGCCGTCCTGGCCGCGCGCGGCTACGCCGCGAGCATGGTGCTGGCCCACGATGCCAGCTGCTTCATCGACTACTTCGGCGCGGCGCACGACGCGGCGCGTGCCGCCGCGGCGCCGAACTGGCACTACGAGCACATCAGCGACGACGTGCTGTCGGCCTTGCTCGGCGCCGGGGTCACCCAGGCGCAGATCGACACGATGCTGGTGGAAAACCCCGTTCGGTACTTCACGCCCGCGAAGGGCGGTGCGGCGTGAGCACCCCGGACCACAGCCATCTCGGCGGCATCTTCGACATGACCGGCGTCACCCGCGGGCCTGACGGCATCAAGCGCTACGACGGGCTGCCCCGCAACCTGGTGCACATGCTGCGCGCGTCGGTCGACGCCCACGGCGCCGCGGAGGCCGTCGTCGAGATCGCCGAGAATGCCGGGAGCCCCCGGCTGAGCTACGCGCAGCTGTGGGATCGCGCGGCCCGGGTGGCGGGCGGGCTGCGCGCCCGCGGCGTCCAGCGCGGCGACCGGGTGGCGATCCGGCTGGGCAACGGCGCCGACTGGGTGCTGGCCTTCTTCGGCGCCGTCCTGGCCGATGCCATCGTCGTGCCGGTCAACACCCGGTTCACCGAGGAGGAAGTCGAGTACGTGGTGACCGACTCCGGCGCGACGTACGTCTTCGCGCCGGGCGCCGCGCTGCCGGACGGCGATCCGCTCGCGGTCGACGACGCCGGCCCGGCCCACCCGGCCGCGATCTTCTACACCAGCGGCACCACGGGCTTCCCCAAGGGTGCCATCACCAGCCACGAGAACTTCCTGTCCAACGCCGAGACCTGCCGCCGGGCGCTTTCCGGGGCTCTTGAGGGGGACGCCCTGCGCACCCTGATCTCGGTGCCGCTGTTCCACGTGACCGGCTGCAACTCCCAGCTCCTGCTGGCCGCCTACACCGGTGGCACCGCCGTGGTCATGCCGGCCTTCGAGGTCGGCGCGTTCCTGCGCGCCATCGCCGAAGAGCGCATCGACGTCATGATCACGGTGCCGGCCATCTACTGGCTGGCGATCAGCCAGCCGGCCTTCGCCGCCGTGGACGTCTCCGGCGTGCGCTCGGTCGCCTACGGCGGGGCGCCGATCGCGCCGGACCTGGTCGCGCGGCTGGCGAAGGCGTTCGGTCAGGCGCGGCTCGGCAACGGGTTCGGCCTGACCGAGACCTCGAGCGTGTCCACCTTCCTGCCGCACGAGTTCGTGGCCCACGCCGACTCGGTGGGCTTCCCGGCCGCGGTGTGCGACGTCCGCCTCGACGCGCCAGGCCCCGACGGCACCGGCGAACTGCTCGTCCGCGGGCCGAACGTCGTCTCCGGCTACTGGAACAAGCCCGAGGCCACCGCCCAGGCGTTCGTCGGCGGCTGGCTGCACACCGGTGACCTGGCCCGGATCGACGACGAGGGCCTGGTCTACCTGGTGGACCGGGTGAAGGACATGATCAACCGCGGCGGCGAGAACGTGTACTGCGTCGAGGTCGAGAACGCCCTGGCCGGCGCGCCGGGGGTCTACGAGGCGGCGGTCCTGGGCGTCCCGGACGAGATGATGGGCGAGAAGGTGGGCGCGGTGATCGTCCCGATGCCGGGTGTCTCCCTCGACGTCCCGGCGGTGCTCGGCTACCTCGGCGAGCACATCGCCGACTTCAAGATCCCGCAGTACGTCGCGGTCAGCGCGACCCCGCTGCCCCGCAACCCGGGCGGCAAGCTGCTCAAGCGGCGGCTGCGGGAGGACGTCGACTGGGCCAGCGCGGCGC
>JBKQQQ010000173.1:0-14170 GCA_052144275.1 Streptosporangiaceae bacterium | reverse complement strand
CCGACGAGGACACCGAGTTGCAAGCCCGCATGGCGGCGGAGATCGCACGGATCTTTCCCCGCTGCCCGCCCGGACGCGCCGAGGCGATCGCCCGCCATACCGCGCTGCGCGGCAGCGGCCGGGTAGGCCGTTCGGCGGCCGGCCGTGCGCTGGATGATCAGGCGATCACCCTGGCCGTGGTGGCCTCGGTCCGCCACCTCGACACCGATTATGACTCCCTGCTGATGTCCGGTGTCCCCCGCGACGTCGCCCGCGACCGCATCCGCCCCGACATCGACCGCGTCCTCGCCAGCTGGTCGTAGATCCGCCCGCAATTTTGTCGGTGGCCGGTGCGAGACTCCGGGCTATGGACACTCTCAGCAACACAATGGCCACCGAGCCTGAACCCTCGCTTACCCCAGCGGAACAGGCAGCCTTGCGAGACGAGGTGCTGAGCCAGATCGGGACCATGCCGTTCCCGCCGGGGATGCCGATCAGCCGCAGCTTGTGGCTGATCTTCATCTGCCGCTGGGGATTCCGGAACCCGGCGATCATGCCGATCGATGACGAGCTCGGCCGGCCGGAACCCGACAACATCGCCGGCCTGTGCGACCTGGCCGCGAGCCTCATGGATCATCCCATGGACGACGAGACGGCGCTGGTCGTGCTGCGGAGACCGGGGTCGGCGGAAATCAGTGACGCAGACAACTACATCTTCCGCGTTATGTGCGAGGCGCCGCCAGGCGCCAGACCATGCCCTGGGCCTTCTACGTGACCGGACCAGACGGGGTAAAAGAGGTGACGAAAACAACGCCGACCTGCCCCGCGATCTTGGCATCTAACGGGCCGGTCAGCTGCTGACCGGCGGAAGCCTGGGGGCGCTGGCTTGACATGCAGTTAGCTAGGAGGATATTCATCTAGTAACCTAGATGAATCGGGGTACGGTGATCGAGTTTCACCTGGATGCCCGCTCGGGCGTATCGCCGTACCTGCAGATCGTCCAGCAGGTACGCCAGGCGCTCCGGCTGGGCCTGCTGCACGAAGGTGACCAGCTCCCGACGGTCAAGGACGTTGTGGAGCGCCTGGCCATCAACCCGAACACGGTGCTCAAGGCCTACAAGGAGCTCGAGCACGCCGGCCTCGTCGCGGCCCGGCCCGGGATCGGCACCTTCGTCACGAAAACCCTGAGCGACGTCTCGCTCGCCGCGCACGGACCCCTGCGCCAGGACCTGAGGCGATGGCTGGCCAAGGCCCGCCGGGCCGGCCTGGACGACGAGAGCATCGAGGCGCTGTTCCGGGACACTTTTCGGTCCTCCTCTGCAGAGGGCGTAGCGTGACCGCCGCCCTGGCCGCCAGCGGGCTCGGCAAGCAGTACGGCAGGCGATGGGCACTGTCGGACTGCACGCTGCACATTCCGCAGGGGCGGGTCGTCGGGCTCGTCGGCCCGAACGGGGCCGGCAAGACCACCCTGCTGCACCTGGCCGTCGGCCTGCTGCGGCCTACGGCGGGCACGATCGAGGTCCTGGGCCGGCCGCCGTCAGACGACGCCGGGCAACTCGGGCGGGTCGGGTTCGTGGCCCAGGACACCCCGGTCTACTCGGCCCTGTCGGTCGCCGACCACCTCCGCCTCGGCGCGTGGCTCAACCCGCGCTGGGACGAGGAGATGGCGCAGCGCCGCATCGGCCAGGTCGGCCTTGATCCGGGCCAGCGGGCCGGCGGGCTCTCCGGCGGCCAGCGAGCCCAGCTCGCCCTCACCCTGGCCGTGGCCAAGCGGCCCGAGCTGCTCATCCTCGACGAGCCCGTGGCCAGCCTCGATCCGCTCGCCCGGCGGGAGTTCCTGCAGCTCCTCATGGCCACCGTGGCGGAGGGCCAGTTCAGCATCGTGCTCTCCTCCCACCTAGTGGCCGACCTCGAGCGGGTCTGCGATTACCTCGTGGTGCTGGCCTCCTCGCGCGTGCAGGTGGCCGGCGGAGTGGACGAGCTCCTGGCCACCCACCGCCGGCTCTTCGGGCCGCGTCGCGACCCGAAGGCGCTGGCCGCCGATCTCCAGGTCATCGAGGAGAGCCGCACCGACGTGCAGAGCACCCTGATCGTGCGCTGCGACGGCCCGGTCCATGACCCGGCCTGGACCGTCGAGGAGCTGAGCCTGGAGGATCTGGTGCTCGCCTACATGGGCCGGGCCCGGCAGCAGGGCAGCGCCGCCCATCGCCGGCTGGGAGTGCTGCGATGATCCGGCTGACCTGGCGCCAGTTCCGCGCCCAGGCCACGGTGGCGTTCGGCGCCCTGGCCGTGATCGCGGTCGCGCTGGCGATCACCGGCCCGCAGCTCGTCCACCTGTACCACACCAGCGTCGTGCCGTGTCAGGCCCAGGGCGACTGCTCGATCGCCACCAGCGCGTTCGTCAGCCGCGACAAGCTCCTGCAGGGACTGGGCCTGGTGCTCGTGGTCGTCCCCGGGGTCATCGGGGTGTTCTGGGGCGCGCCGCTGATGGCCCGCGAACTGGAGACCGGCACCTACAAGCTGGCCTGGACCCAGAGCGTCCCCCGCAAGCGCTGGCTGGCGGTCAAGCTCGGCCTGGTCGGCTTGTCGAGCGTCGCCGTCGCCGGGCTGCTCAGCCTGATGGTGACCTGGTGGTCGAGCCCGATCGACCGGGTGAACGCGGACCCGTTCACGGTGTTCGACCAGCGCGGCATCGTCCCGTTCGGCTACGCCGCCTTCGCCTTCGCGCTCGGCGTCACCGCCGGGATGCTGCTGCGCCGGACGCTGCCCGCGATGGTCGCCACCCTCGTGGTCTTCGCCGGCGCCCGCCTGGCGGTGACGAACTGGGTCAGGCCGTACCTCATGGCCCCCTTCCGCATCATCTCGGGGGTCCAGGCTCCTGCCGGGAACGGACCGTCAAACCCGGCCGCCGCCGTTCCCAATCCCGCCGACTGGATCCTGTCCGACCAGACGGTCAACGCCGCGGGGCACGTGATCGGACAGGACGGCGCGATCAGCTACGGAGGCGGACGTTTCGGAATCTTGTTCGGTCTGGCGGGAGACGGCAGGACGACGCTCCAGGGAGTGGGACTGTGTCCCAACGGGTTCCCCGCCCGGACCGGCGCCGCTCCCGGCGGGGGGCCGAGCGCCGCGTTCAACCGGGCGGCTCAGGAGTGCATCACCAGGCTCCAGGTCAGGCAGGTGCTGACCTACCAGCCCACCAGCCGCTACTGGCCGCTGCAGTGGTACGAGCTGGCGATCTTCGCCGGCCTGGCCCTGGTCCTCGCCGGGTTCTGTTTCTGGTGGGTGCGGCGCCGCTTCGCCTGAGGCGTCACAGCGACCAGCCTGCCCAAGGCACGGCACCGGGCACGCCGACTGGAAGGAGCTGGACTGATCAAGGTATGTGATGACGGCAGACAGATTCCGCAAGCAGTGACCCGTCCGGTGAAGGTAGCCAAGCTCCGCACCGCCGACGAGATCCTGGCCCTGCGGGTTGCCGATATCGCCATGGGTTCCGGCGCGTTCCTGGTCGCCGCTGCGCGAATGCCGCGCGTAACCTCGGTTACCAGCTTGACGTCCTAAACGTCAGTGACCAGCTTGACGGGCTGGCCAGTGATTGAGGCCACGGTCTGGAAGTCGCGGTCGTCGCACAGCACGATAAGACGCTCGCGTTCTGCGGTCGCGGCGATGAGCAGGTCAACGGGCCCGGCGGAGCGGTGCTTGCCGATTTCGGTCAGCCGTTGCTGGATCTCGCCGGCGCGGTCATAGGCTCGGTCGCTCATCGTCACCCAGCCAAACAGCTCCCGCAGCAGGCGGCGCTTCTCGAGCCGGTCGGCCAGCGACCGCGCCGAGTACAGGAACTCCAGCTCCACGACAGGGCAGATGGCGATGACACCGGCGGTCAGCTGATCCGACCACGCCTGCCGCAGCTTATCCTGCAAGATCCGGAACAGGCCCGACGTGTCGATCAGGTACAGGGCTTGGCTCACCTGCGGTATGCCGCCTTGTTGCCGAGGAACTCATCGAAGTCGCCGCTGTCGGCCATCTCGCCGAGCCGAGCCAGGGCACGCAGCCGCACCAGCCGTTGCCCGACCTCACGGAGGGCGGCGTTCACCGTGTCCTTCTTCGTCTTGGTGCCGAGTACCTCGGCCGCTGTAGCCAGCGCCTCCTCATCGATCTCGACGGGCGTCTTCACCATGCTCATCGGAATACCCCTATCGACACCTAGATATCTCAGATACCTTTTTAGGATATCCTAGGTGTACGGCCTGGCGCGAACGTCCTCACGCGCTGGCCACTGTGGTCAGGGTTTGGCGGCGGGCCAGGTGCGTAGGCTGAGTGCCTCCCTGACCGTCTGGCTCCGTATCCCGCCGTCTTCATCTGGCCGCACCTGCCCGGTGGCCTGGTTCCCGGTCACATCCTGCCCGCCGTATCCGTCCTACCGATGAACCCGTGCTACCCGCCGGGTAGGGGTGCGGGGCACGATGAGGAGGAACATCAACGTGAAGCTCACGATCTTCGCGGCCACCGGCGGCATCGGCCGGCAGTTGCTCGAGGCGGATGGAAGACGTCCTGCGCGACAGCGACCTGGACTGGACCATCGTCCGGCCGCCGAGGCTGACCGACAAGCCAGTGACGGGTACGTACCGAACCGCTTACGGCCAGAACATCCGCCGCGGCATTTTCGTCTCGCGGGCCGACGTCGCCCACTACATGCTCTGGGCACTCGATCAGCCGGAGACGTTCAGGCGAACGGTCGGTATCGCCAGCTAAAGCTAACGTTATTCACGGAGGCATCGACCGGGGAGCCAGGACGTGAACGTCTCGCTAGATGAGCACAGGCTCGGTGGGCTGCGCTGGATCGTGCTGCGTGGACCGGATCGCGAGGCGTTCCGGGCGCTCGGGGAACACACGCGTGACGAGATCGCCGCGCTCACGCAGGCGTGGCCACTGCTGGCCAGGCTTCGTCAGCACGTCTGCGATCCGCCGGGAAGCGATCGTCTCAGCACCGTCCGGCAGGCCAGCGCGTCGCGTTTCCCGCAGGTCTGGGCGGAACTGGCCGCGTTCGCCGCGGGGGCTGCGGTGCCGTTCGAGGATCTGGCGCTGCTGAACTTCCGTGGTGACCTTGGCCCCGTGGCCGGCGGCATCGGGTGCAGCGACCTGGCGTGGCGGCGGGAGCGCTCCGTCATCGGCCACAACGAGGACGGCGCGCCAGAAAACGTCGGGCAGTGTGCCCTGCTCACGCTGGCTCTCGACGACCTGCCGTCCGTCACCGCCTTCTGGTATCCCGGCTTCCTGCCGAGCAACGCGTTCGCCGTGACCGCAGACGGGCTGGTGTGGAGCATCGATCACCTCCCGGTCGCCGCGCCTGGCGACGGGGCGGGCCGGCATGTCGTGGGCCGCGGGCTGCAGCGATCGGCCAGAACGGTCGATGAGGCCGTTGACTACCTGCGGACCAACCCCTCGGCCGGCGGGTTCGCCTACACGATCGGCGACCGGACCGGGCGGATCGTCTGCGTGGAGGCCGCGGCCGGGTGCCATGCCGTCGTGGAGGTCGGGCCAGGATCGGGTCCGCTGCTGTGGCACACCAACCACGGGCGGTACCTTCCCGGCTGTGAGCCATCACCTAGCGGCAATAGCGTGGCGCGTGGTCAGATACTGAGCGCCCTCGCCGTCCCCGCCACCGATCCCGACTCGGCCTGGTTCCTGCACGTCCTGGCCGGCGCGTCGCTGCCGGACAGGGTCCGCTGCGATCCGGCGCCCGGTAACCCCGCCACCACGTTGTGCACGTTCATCGCTGACCTCACCGCGGATGAGGCCGTCATCGCCGCCCGGGACAACCAGCCGGTGGCCATCCCGCTGCGCGACCTGGCCGAAGGAAATCCGAACCGTCAGCGCCAGCCCGGTGCCGCTAACCGGAGCTGAGTTCCTAGCCCTCGGGGGTCTTCGCGGTCGCCGCGGAGGAGTTATTCGATCGGGGTGAGGGCTTGCGGCTCCTCGTCCGCACGGGCTTCTTTGGCTCTTCGATCAGCTTGACGGTGAGGTCGGGTCCGCCCGCCTCGACGATCTGCACTCGCTGCGGCAGCATAGCCAGGAACGCGCGGAAGCTCCGGCACCCGTAGTTATGCTCGTCGAACGAGGCGTCCAGCGCCAGCATCTTGCTCTTCAGGCCGCCCGCGGTCATCGTCTCGCCGTTCGATTCCTCGAATGCCCGCACCAGCAACCGCTCCGCGTCACCGATATCGAAGGCCGCCGTCGGCCGCGCCGCAGGCTCGACCTCCGCCACCAGCGTGCCCCAGTACTTGTACTCCGAGCAGACCGAGACAAGTTTCCGGCTGGCGTTCGCCTCGGTCCCGACCCCCACCACCCACTTGCCGAACTCCCTGAGCCGCTGCACCAGCGGCGAGTAGTCGCCGTCCCCGCTGACCAGGATGAACACGCTGATCTCCGGATGCACGATCAGGGTCTCCATGGCGTCGACGGCCATCCGGATGTCGGCGGCGTTCTTGTTCTGGATGCCGACCCGCGCCACCTGGATGAGGTCGACGCCGTTCATCGCAAGATCATCCTGGTGACTGCCGAAGAGCGTGTTGGCCCAGTCCGCGTAGGCGCGCCGCACCGACGCGTTGCCGTAACCGCGGCAGAGCCGGGTCAGCGCCTCGTACGGCGCCGGGTTCGCCTGGTCAGGCAGCTCCTTGACCGCGCCGAGGACGAGGTTCTCGAAATCCACGAACACCGCGACCTGCGCGGACCCATCAGGCTCCATCGTCTATCTCCCTCAGCCGGCCCGGTATCGCAGGTCAAAGCTAGCTAAGGCTAGTGGACGTGCAGCCGCCAGTCGCTCGGCACCCGCCCCTTAGGCCCGGGCACGCCCTGATCAACCGGATGATGCTGCGGCGGCGCGAGCTCGGGGCCGTCGTACATTTCCTTGGTCTCGTAGCTGTAGTACCAGTCCTCGCCGGGTTCGAAGCTGCGGATGAACGGGTGCCCGGTGGCTGTCGCATGGGCGGTCGCGTGCTGCATCGGCGAGGTGTCGCAGCAGCCGACGTGCCCGCACTGCGCGCACCGGCGCAGGTGCACCCACCAGCCGCTCGCGGCCTCGCACTCGAGGCACCCGGTACCGCTCGGCGGCACCGAAGGATCGATGCCCGCTGTCTCGCTCATTCAGCTCTCCTCAGCATCATCTTGCGGGGTGATCGGCAGCCGTACCCGGAACCGCGTGTCACCCGGTGACGAGTGCAGCGTAAGGTCCCCGTGGTGCTTGTTCACCACGATGCGCCAGGAGATGTCGAGCCCCAGCCCGGTCCCCTCGCCCACGGGCTTGGTGGTGAAGAACGGCTCGAATATCCGGTTCCGGATCGCCGGCGGTACCCCGGGCCCGGTGTCACAGAAGTCCACGAACACCTGCTCCCGGTCCATCCCGGTGCGCACCGTCAGGGTCCCGGAGCCGTTCATCGCGGACACCGCGTTGTCGATCAGGTTCGTCCACACCTGATTCAGCTCACCCGCGTAGGCCGGGATCGACGGCAGCGACAGGTCGTAGTCCTTCACGACCTCAATCCCGGGCGGGATCTTCCCGGACAGCATCATTAGCGTACTGTCCAGCAGTTCGTGCACGTCGACGACCTGGTACGGCGCCCGGTCCAGCTGCGAGTACTGCTTGGCCGCGCCGACCAGGGTGGAGATCCGGGTGGTGGAATCCTCGATCTCGTTCATCAGCAGCTCGGTCTCGACCGTGTAGTTCAGCCACCGCAGCGCGCCCTCCAGCACGTCCGGGTCCACGGTCACCGAGACGTGATCGAGCCACCCGGCATCCAGGCCGGCCGCGACGAACGTCGGGGCCAAGTCCCAGCCGTCCCGCACGCCGTGGTCGTCGAGCCAGTCCGTGATGGCGTCTTCCCGGTCGGAGGCTTCCATCGGCGCCAGCGCGAGCGCCTTCGGCACCCGTTCGGCCGCCTCTTCCTGCAGCCGGATCAGCGTCTGCAGCGTGGTCCGGTCCCACTTCCCGCCCGCGATCATGCCCAGCTTGTGCCGCATCCCGGCCACCCGCTCGCGCAGCGACGCCGTGGCCCGCACCGCGGCGGCGGCCGGGTTGTTCAGCTCGTGGGTCAGGCCCGCCGACAGCGAGCCGAGCGCGAGCAGCCGTTCCCGCTGCCCGATCGCCTGCTGGGTGTTCTTGTTGCCGTAGAACAGCCCCTCGAGCAGGTGCACCGCCATCGGGAACCACTCGTGCATCAGCTCGGCGAAGACCGAGGCGTCCAGCACGAAGAACCGCGACGGCTCGGTCACCTTCACCGAGTTGTTGTAGACCTGCGGCACCCGGTCACCCAGGTAGGACATGAAGGCGCCCGAGTACGCCCCGCGCATCGACGTCCGGCCGGTCTCGATATCGTCCGAACCCACCCGGCGCGACATCACCACGGTGCCCTCGAGCAGGATGTAAAAGCAGGTCGCGGGAGCGCCTTCGGCGTACAGGGGGCCCGGCTCGATCAGCTCGACGTGGCCTCGCTCGCACAGCCACTGCAGCTGGTCCCCGGTGAGCTTCTCGAACAGGAACAGCGTCCGCAGTTCATCGACGCTGCACGTCAGCGAATTCGAGGACTGGCACGCCGCGGTTATCTCAGCGCTCATCGCTTCTCCAGGTAACGGTGTACGAGCATGACGGCCAAGGCTCCTTCCCCGACGGCCGAAGCGACCCGCTTGGCCGACTCCGCCCGCGCGTCCCCGGCCACGAACACCCCGGGCACGCTGGTTTCCAGGTGGTACGGCATCCGGTCAAGCTCCCATCCGCGCGGCCGCTCGCCGCCGACCGACAGGTCCGGGCCCGCGACCACGAACCCCGCGGGGTCCCGGACTACCACTTCATCCAGCCAGTCGGTCAGCGGTGCCGCGCCGATGAACAAGAACAACAACTGCGCGTCTACTGTTTCCGTCTCGCCGGAAGCGGTGCTGCGCAGCGTCAGGCTCTCCAGGTGATCCTCGCCCGAACCCGCGACCACCTCGGTGCAGGTGCGCACGGAGATGTTCGGAACGTCCGCGATCTGCCTGATCAGGTAGTACGACATGGACTTTTCCAGCGACGGCCCGCGGACCAGGATCGTCACCGACTTCGCGTGACGCGATAGGTACACCGCGGCCTGCCCGGCCGAGTTCGCCCCGCCGACGATGTACACGTCCTGCCCGAGGCAGGCGGCGGCCTCGGTCAGAGCCGACCCGTAGTAGACCCCGCGCCCGGTCAGCTCAGCCAGCCCGGGCGCGTCCAGCTGCCGGTACGACACCCCGGTGGCCAGGATGATCGTGTGTGCGTCGAGGGTCGTGCCGTCCGCGAACCGAACCCCCCGGGCCGACCCCTTGATGTCCAGCCCGACCACGTCCCTGGTCGTCAGCACCTCGGCCCCGAACTTGCTCGCCTGACGCCGCGCCCGGTCCGTCAGCTGCGCGCCCGACACCCCGTCCGGGAAGCCCAGGTAGTTCTCGATCCGCGAGCTCTGCCCGGCCTGGCCGCCGGTGGCGGTGCGCTCGACCAGCACGGTGCGCAGCCCCTCGGACGCGCCGTACACCGCGGCGCCGAGGCCGGCCGGCCCGCCGCCGATCACGATGAGATCGTAGAAGTCCTTGGCCGGCGTGGTGGCCAGTCCGACCCGGGACGCCAGTTCGGCATCGGTGGGCTCGATCAGCGGATCGCCGTCCGGCGTGATCACCACCGGCAGCGACAGCCCGTCCGCCTGGGCGGCCTCGAGCAGCCGCTGCCCCTCCGGCTCGTCGGAGTTGTACCAGCGGTAAGGCACCTGGTTGCGGGCCAGGAACTCGCGTACCTCGGACGAGCGTGCCGACCAGCGGTGCCCGACGACCTTGGTCTCCGGCACCGGCCGGTGGTCCGAGGTCAGCCACGCGTCGATCAGCGCGTCGACCACCGGGTAGAGCTTCTCCTCCGGCGGGTCCCACGGCTTGAGCAGGTAGTGGTCGAGATCGACGACGTTGATCGCGTCGATCGCGGCCCCGGTGTCGGCGTAGGCGGTGAGCAGCACGCGCCGCGCCCCGGGGTAGATGTCCATCGCCTGCTCGAGGAACTCGATCCCGTTCATCTCGGGCATCCGGTAGTCGGCCAGGATGACCGCGACCAGGTCGCCGCGCAGCTTCATCTGCCGCAGCGCCTCCAGCGCCGACGAGCCCGACTCGGCCCGCACGATCCGGTGCCGTTCCCCGTAGCGCCGCCGCAGGTCCCGGGCCACCGCCCGGGACACGCCGGGGTCGTCGTCGACGGTGAGGATCGCCGTGCGGATCGTCTCGGCCTGATCGGTCATAACGCCCATAGTAGGTCTGTCCTGTTACGGTACCGAGAAAGGTGCCCAGCGCGGCTTACCGAGTAAGACCATTTGCGCCGAACGGGACCGGCTGCTCCCCATGCGCCCCCTCGTGCCCCGCCCGGGACAACGTCGTCGCTACGGCCTCCCGTGCTCTCCCGCACCGGGCCTTACTGCGGGCCCAGCCAGTACTGGCTTATCGCCAACGCCTTGGGCCAGGGAACGCCGGCCGCGGCCAGGATTCTCGCGCGGATCGGGGCCAGGCCGTCCGCGCGCGGCTCGACCTGGTCCGCGGCGGCGTGCAGGGCGAGACGCACGAACTCGGTGAAGTTCAAGGGGTTCAAGGGTTCGCGTCCCCGTGCCGGGCCGCTCCCCGGCCCAGGCCCGCCTCGCGGCGTCATTCCTGCTCCAATGCCGCGCGCAGGGAAGCCATGCCGCGGGACGTATGACTTTTCACCGCGCCGCGGCTGATCCCCATCGCGGTCGCGATCTCCGCCTCGGACAGGTCAGCGTAGTACCGCAGCACGATCGCCTCGCGCTGCCGGTCCGGCAGGTCACGCAGCGCGGCCACCACGGCGGAACGCTCCAGCAGCACCAGCGCGCCGTGCTCGGCGCTGGGCATGTCCGGCAGGGCCTTCTGCAGGTTCTTGTCGACCACCGTGCGGTGCCGCAGGACCGAGCGGGACCGGTTCACCACCGCCTGCCGCAAGTAGGCCAGTGCCTTCCCGGTATCCCGCAGCCGCTGCCAGCCCTCGTGCATCGCCACGAACGAGTCCTGCACGACCTCCTCGGCGGTCTGTGTATCCCGCACCAGCAGGGCCGCGAGACGGACCAGCGACCGGTAGTGCTGAGAGTAAAGCTCGACGACCGCGCGGTCCGCGCTCCACTCCGCGCGTGCCGTACCGGATACCGGGAAGGCGTCCGGAAGGACGGCATCGGCAGCCGCCAACTCGGCGGCGTCTTGCGGGCCCGGGTCCTCGGTGTGCCCGGTGTCCTCGGTGCGCTCGCGAAGCCAGGGCCGGTACCGTTCCAGGCCTTTCTCAAGGTCGTAATCGGCCCCGAACCGGGGCATCTGCAGCTCGGTGACCTGGTCGTACAGGCGGGAAAGATGCACGTCCCCATGCGAGCTGCCTGTCTCGCGACCTCCGGCCCTCACGACGATGCTCCTTCCGCGGTGCCATCATCAAACGGGTAGTCCGCACCTAGTTGTAGGAGCAGCTTGCGCCGGACCCGATACAGGTGCACGCTCACCGTTTTCTCGGCCATATCGAGGACCGCGGCGATCTCGCTCTCTTTCATGTCCAGTCCCCAGCGGAGCAGTGCGACCGCGTGCTGTTGTTCCGGCAGGCCCTGGATGACCCGCCAGCACCGCTCGAGCGCGATCGACGAGAAGGCCTGCTCCAAAGGGTCGACCGGGATCTTCCGGTACAGGGCCTCGATCCGGGGCAGCCGGTCGCGGAAGGCCGCCTCGCGGCGGAAGCCGTTCACCGCGATATTGGCGAGCGTCCGGCACAGCCAGCCCTGGCGCTGCTCCTCGGCCAGGCCCCGCAGCGCCTGCCAGGCCCCGGCCGCAGCCTCGAAGGTAGCCTGGACCAGATCCTCGGCCAGCGCCCGGTCCCCGCGGGTCACCACGCAGGCATATCCGAACAGGTCACGGGCATGGGCCACGAAGCAGACGGCTAGCTCCTCGGCCTCGCGCGGTGAGATCTTCCCCTCACCCACCGCCCACCTCCTTGCCGTAAAGGTAGCCGAAGGCAGCCGGTATCACCGGGGGACCGGGAAGAATCACGCCGGTAAGTCGTCTGGCCGCGGGGAAACCCTTACCTCAGGTGTCGGTAATCTCGTCGGCCGGACGGCGGGCGGTGGGGTGCGTCGTGCGGACGTAGCCGAACTGCAGCAGCACCTGAGGGTTCCCCGGCAGGGCCAGCCGGTCCCGGATCAGGGCCCGGGTCACGGTCGCTTCGAGCGGCTGGGTGTACAGGCTGGCGAAGACCCATTTGCTGGTGGCATGCAACAGCAGCCGGTGCAGGGCCTGCCCGGCGTGCAGCCAGTCCGCCCGGCGGTCACCTCGCGTCAGCAGCACCGCGGTAGCGGACGGTGATTCCCCGCCTCCGGGCAGCAGGGCCAGGCCGCGGTCCAGGTCGAAGTCGCGCTGCGGCAGTCGGCGCCTGGGCCTGCGCTGGGCACGATCGGCGAAGGCCACGGCCGGGACGCCGTCGCGAGCCCGGCTGTCGGCCCTGCGGGTCCACTGCCGCGTATCGGCCCGGACTCGCGGGTCCAGGTCCATCCGGCTGGCCGCCACGGCGACGATGGTCGCCAGCCGCTGGTAGGCGAGTTCCCCCTCCACCAGTGCCAGCTCGGCCCCCTCGGCCAGCGCGTCATGCTGCAGGCCGGCGAGCAGCCCGCCCGGCAGCGAACCCGGTTCGAACGGTCCCCGGTGGGTGTGCCGGTGCGGTACGGCCTCGAGCATCCGGCGCTCCGTGCGGGTGACCGGTGCGGCCGCGCCTATCCCGACCCGGGCCAGCAGCCGCGGCCGGCTTGGATCGGGCATCAGCTCGACGACCGGCAGGTACCCGAGTCCCCGCACCGCCAGCCGCAGCCCGAACAAGGCGGCACCACAGCTGACGATCATTTCCCGGCCCAGGGGATCGGCCCGCAGCTTTCGCCGCGGATCAAAGTACAGCTCGACCCCGGATCGCCTGACCTGAAACCGCCACGGCTGCGTGTTATGTACCGACGGCGCGCGAGCCGCCGTGGCGATCAAGAACTGGGCGTGGTCGGCCAGGGGCGGCGCTGCGTGGATAGTCTTCTCCGTCACGGGGCCCACCTGCCTCTTCATCGGGCCATGATCCTCCCCGGCCGGCCGGGGAGCCAGGGTCCTTGGCCGGCCCGCCCAGGTGACCTAGGTCCCGGCCAGCCACGCCATCGTGGCACTACCCCACTCGCGCCTGCGGGGAGGGGAGCGACGTCGTCCGCCGTCGTGGGGGGGAGGCGGCGGGCGCGGCGCACCACCCCCGCTCGGTAACCTTGCTGCTCATGGACCACTCGGACGACACCAACGCGACCATCTGGCACTCCGGGGAGGCTGTTCAGGCCTGGGCGGACCAAGCGCGGGTACAGGAGCGATACCGGGCGGAGCACCGGCGGTTCATGGCGGCCCTGCTCCCCTTCGGCCCGCAGGAGACGTTCACGTTCCTGGATCTGGGGGCGGGGACCGGGGCGGCGTCGCGGACGATCCTCGACATGCATCCGGGCAGCACCGCGATACTCGCTGACTTCTCGGCCGAGATGATGCGGGCAGGCGAGCGAGAGATGCGGCCGTACTCCGGGCGCTACCGGTACGTCGAGTTCGACATGTCGGCCGGCGGCGAGTGGCCCGCGGCGATCCCCGCCGCGCTCGATGCCGTGGTGACCTCGATGTGCGTCCACCACCTGCCCGACGAGCGCAAGCAGGGCCTGTTCGCCGAGATATTCGGCCGACTCGTCCCCGGCGGCTGGTACCTCAACTACGACCCGGTGGCCGCGGGGGATCCCGTGGTCGAAGCCACCTGGCAACGCGTGAGCGACCGCGACGACCCCGAGGCGGCCAGCAAGCGGCTGCATCGGACGCCGCCGGAACAGGCCCGCTGGGATAACCACGTGCGCTACATCATCCCGCTCCGCCCGCAGCTGGAATTCCTGCGGTCGGCCGGATTCGAAGGGGTCGACGTCTACTGGAAGCGACTCGAGAACGTCATCTACGGCGGCCGCCGCCCCGGATAAGGCCCGTCTAGGCCGCGTACTCTTTCTTTGCCCTTGAGCCCGGTACCAGTCCAGGCCGGGCATACCGCGCTCACTTGCCATCCCTTTCGCTGCGGCCACTCCTATCGCGAGCACGACTACGGCCGCCAGGGTGCGCTTATCCACCG
>JBKQQQ010000172.1:0-5110 GCA_052144275.1 Streptosporangiaceae bacterium | reverse complement strand
CCGGGTTCACCCGGACCGCCGCGCACCCGGCGTCGATCGCCGCGAACACGTACTTGGGCTGGAAGTGGATGTCGGCGATGACCGGGATCTGCGACTTCCTCGCGATCGCGGGCAGCGCGTCCGCGTCATCCTGGGACGGCACCGCGACCCGGACGATCTGGCAGCCGGAGGCGGTCAGCTCAGCGATCTGCTGCAGGGTGGCGTTCACGTTGGCGGTCAGCGTCGTCGTCATCGACTGCACCGACACCGGCGCTCCCCCGCCGACCGGCACCGAACCCACCATGATCTGGCGAGATGACCTGCGCGGTGCTAGCAGATCCTGCGCCAGCGGCGCCGTTGGCGTCTGCGGCATTCCGAGATCAGTACTCATAGCCCCCATCCGTTTCGGTAGGCAGATCCCCGATCTTGTACCCCGCCCATTGAACCATCCCTCGGCGACCGGCTGGGGCCGGACGCTGACGGGCGCGTCGGGGATGAACCTTACTGTTAACCTGCGATATTCACCGGGTTCACGATGTCGGCCAGGATCAGCAAGACGCCGAAGAACATCAACACCATGAAGATGCTGAAGCTGACCGGCAGCAGCTTGGCCATATCCACCAGGCCAGGGTCGGGGCGCCCGCGCAGCCGGGCGAACCAGGCCCGGATCCGCTCCCAGACGACCACCGCGACGTGCCCGCCGTCCAGCGGCAGCAGCGGGAGCATGTTGAAGACGCCGACGAAGATGTTGAGCGAGGCGATGAGCAGCAGCACGAAGCTGACCTTGAACTGCCAGCCCACGTTGGCGGCCACGGCCTGGCCGGTGGCCTCGGCCGCGCCGACCACGCTGCTCACCTGCCCGGCGGCCGTGCTGCCCCGGTCCTTGGCGAACAGCTTGGGCAGCGCTCCGGGCAGGGCCGCGACCGCCTTGGCCGAGCCGACGATGACCTGCTCGAACGCCACCCCCGCATACTGGACGGCGCGGATGGGGTTGGCCGGTGAGAACACCACGGTCGGCGCGATGCCCAGGTAGCCGCCACTGCGGCCGCTGACGGTGGCCAGCGTGGTGTGCAGTGTCAGCGTGTTGCCGTCACGCAGTACGGTGATGGTCACCGGCGAGCCGGGACGCACGGCACGGATCGCGTTGCCGAGCTGGGTCCAGTTGCTCACCGGCTTGCCGTCGAAGGCGATCACCTTGTCGCCCAGCTTCAGCCCGGCCAGCTTGGCCGGGGACGGCTGGTCCGACGCGGTGCAGGTGCCGTTGTCCAGCTGGGTGACGTTGGCGGCCACGCAGGAGCTGATCGTGCCCAGCTGGGTGGTGTTGTCGTTCTCGATGCCGACGCCGAGCGCCAGGCCGAAGATCAGCAAGAAGGCCAGCACGAAGTGCATGAACGAGCCGGCGCAGAGCACCACGATCCGCTGCCAGGCCGGCTGGCGGCGGAACGACCGCGGCTCGTCCGCCGGGTCATCCACATCGTCGAGCGAGTGCATCCCGATGATCTTGACGAAGCCGCCGAACGGCAGGGCCTTGATCCCGTACTCGGTCTCGCCCCGCCAGGTGGACCACAGGGTCGGCCCGAAGCCGACGAAGAACCTGGTGACCTTCATGCCGAACTTCTTCGCCGTCACGAAGTGCCCGGCCTCGTGCAGCATCACCGAGAAGAGCAGGGCGACGATGAAGATGACCCAGCCGATCAGGTCCATCCGCCGTCCTTCCGTCAGGAGTTAAGTTCACGCGCCCGCCGCCGGGCCCAGTCGTCCACAGCCAGCACGTCGGCCACCGTGGTGACGGCCGTGCGCGCGGCGTCATGTTCCGAGACTATCCGGGCCACGGTGTCGACTATGCGCGGGAAGCTGATCCGGCCGGCCCGGAAGTCCGCCACACACGCCTCGTTCGCCGCGTTGTACACAGCAGGCGCAGTGCCCCCGGCGGCGGCCGCCTCCCGGGCCAGCGCGACCGCCGGGAAGGCAGCGTCGTCGAGCGGCTCGAACGTCCAGGCCGCCGCCGTCGACCAGTCGAGTCCGGGCGCGGCCTCGGGCACCCGGTCGGGCCAGGCCAGGCCCAGCGAGATCGGCAGCCGCATGTCCGGCGGGGACGCCTGGATGATCGTGGCGCCATCGGAGAATTCCACCATCGAGTGCACGATCGACTGCGGGTGCACCACCACGTCGATGCGGTCGAGGGAGAAGCCGAACAGCAGGTGGGCCTCGATCACCTCGAGGCCCTTGTTCACCAGCGTCGCGGAATTGATCGTGACCAGCGGGCCCATGTTCCAGGTGGGGTGCGCGAGCGCCTGGCTCGGCGTGACGTCCGCCAGCCGGTCGCGGCTCCAGCCGCGGAACGGGCCGCCGCTCGCGGTCAGCACCAGCCGGCGGACCTCAGAATCCCGTCCGGCGCGCAGGCACTGCGCGATCGTGGAGTGTTCGGAGTCGACCGGCACGATCTGCCCGGGCTTGGCCCGGCTGGTCACCAGCGGGCCGCCGATGATCAGCGATTCCTTGTTGGCCAGGGCCAGCACCCGGCCGGCGTCCAGCGCCGCCAGCGTGGCCCGCAGGCCGGCCGCCCCGGTCACGCCGTTGAGCACCACGTCGCACGGCCACGCGGCCACCTCGCTGACCGCGTCAGGGCCGCAGAGCACCTGCGGGTTCGCGGGGCTGGTGCCCTGTGAACCGGCGGGATAGCCGGGCGCGGACGGGTTCGCGGGGCTGGCCGCCCCGCTCGTTCGGGACACAATAGAGCGGAGCGCGTCCTGGACCTCGGGTGCGGCGGCCGGGCTGGCTACGGCCACCGCCGCCACCCCGAACTCGACGGCCTGGCTGGCTAGGAGGCCGGGCTGGCCGCCGCCCGCCGCCAGGGCCACCACCCGGAACCGGCCGGGATTGCGCCGCACGATGTCGAGGGCCTGAGTACCGATCGAGCCGGTCGAGCCGAGAATGACGACCTCGCGGGGCCGACGGGTCTGGCCAGACCTGAGAACCTCGGGCACTTGGGATTCCACCGGTCCATTGTCCGATACCCGGTGCGGTGGCCGTGCCGCCGCCCTGACGCTGACGTCGGGCGGCGGCACGGTGCCGAGAACCCCGTTACTCAGAGGTGATGAGCCAGCGCCCCGGCGGAGGCGATGATCGCCTGGCAGGCAGCGGTCTGGCCGTGCGCGCCGAAGACCGGCTGGCCGGAGAACGCGGCCGCTTCGAGCTCGCCCTTGATGCGCAGCGCGAGCGCGTCCCGCAGGTGGTCGAGCCCGGTCAGTGCGGCGTTGACCGCCTTGAACTCGCCGTCGCCGGCGGTGCTGGACTCGACGGCGGCCGTCGAGGCCTGCAGGGTGAAGTTGCCGAACTGGCCGACGCTGGAGTTGAGCTGCTTGTAGCACGCCCCCAGGCTGGTCACACCCGGCGCGCTGAGCGCGTGGTTCGGGTCGGCGAGGATCTCGGTGACGACCCGGCCGTCGTGCTCGTAGTCGTCCTTCAGGCCGGTCAGGTACATCAGCGTCGGCCGGATGTCGGTCTCGTCCATCCAGGTACCGGTGGTGCCGCTGCCGGCGGCGGCCACCTGGCCGCTGTTCGGCCCGGCGGAGTTCGGGCCGGTGTCCGGCGCCTGGCCGTCGAGGCCGAGGTGCTTGACGCCGGGTCCGGCGAACGCCGCGTAGTTGGTGTTGATCTCGGCGGCGTAGTCGCCGTGATCCCAGGCGAACCCGCTGTTGACCGTCACGCAGCCCGCCGCCGGGCAGGTGGTGCCGCCGTTGTACAGGTAGTAGTCCGGCTTGGCGAACAGGGCGAACGTCGGCGTCCGGGCCGGGTCGGCGTTGACCATGTGCAGGATCGCCTCTTCGGCGGGGTCCGCGATGTAGTTCGTGATCTTCTGGGTGCCGCCCGCGTACGGGTTGTTCGCGGTCAGGCCGGAGACGTCACGTTCCAGCGTGCGCACCTGGGGCGTGTTCGGTCCCGGGTCGCCGGTGACGTAGAACTCCGGCGCGGTGTCGGCTTCCAGGCTGAACGGCGTGGTGTTGTTCTTCTCGGTGGCGAGCAGCCCGGTGATGTTGCCGTCCAGCTCGCCGAACGTCCCGGCCGGGTAGGTGCACGGCACGTTCACGCCGTCGCAGCTGGCCGGCGTGGGCTGGACGGACCGGCCCACGTTCGCGCCCGCCTCGTGGTCGCCCTCGTCCGAGCTGAGCACGAACAGCGTGTTGGCCGGGGTGATGCCGTCGGCGGCCAGCCGCTTGAAGAAGGTGCCGAACGCGGCGTTGTAGTACTGCGCCTGGGCGGTGTAGCACGCGGTGCCGCTGCCGAGGGCTTCGGGCGCGCCCTTGCACGCGGCCAGGCCCGGGATGTCCTCGTTTCCGTGGATATCGGAGATGTAGCCGTTCACCACCGGGACACCGGACTCTAGCAAGTCAGACATGTAGGCCAGCGTCTGCGAGGCGTTGATGCTGCCGAACCCGGGGAAGCCGGGGTGGTTGGTGAGGAACGCGCCGTTGATCTGGTTGCCGTTCTCGTCGACCAGGTTGCCGGCCGCGTTGGTGACCTGGAACCCGTTCCGGGACACGTCGGGCGTGCCCGCGCCGAGCTGCGGCGCGACGTACCTGTGCCCGAACAGGGCCTGGAACCCGCTGTACCCGCCCGGCTCGTCCGGCAGCACGTCGGCCACCGCGGTGGGCGACGGGGAGGTCTGCCCGTACTTGACCGCCTTGGCCGTGGCGCAGAAGGCGTTGCCCTGCGCGCAGTGCACGGCCAGGCCGACGTAGTCCGCGGTCTCCGCGTCCTTGAAGGAGTCCGTGTCGGCGGCGAGCTGCTGGGCCTCCGGCGAGTTGGCGCCGAACGCGTCGGCGATGTCCGGCGTGGTGTTCTCCAGTTCCTGGTTCACCGTGGACACATCACCCACGTCACAGCCGGCCCGGGTGAACGGGACCCACGGCGCCGGGGTGGTCGCGTTCGGCGTCACGGTGTGCGCCGCGGTGGCCGGCGGCACCGGCGAGTAGACCAGGTTCGGGTTGGTGTCGTGGTCCGGGCTCGGCTTGCTGGCCGTGTCGTCGACCGCGTCGGTCCAGTAGGCGAACGAGCTGGCCGGGTCGGTGGTGTTGAAGCTGCCGTTCGGGCCGTCGGTGTTGTAGGCCTGGTAGCTGTTGGAGACCGG
>JBKQQQ010000171.1:0-2615 GCA_052144275.1 Streptosporangiaceae bacterium | reverse complement strand
CTTCCCGGGCCGACCGGCACCGCGCTGCACCGGACGCTAGAGCTGACCGGGGCGCTCGTGGAGCGCACCCCGCCCACCGTGGTCGGCCCGCTGTCCCCGGGCCAGGCCGCCGACGAACTGCTCGGGTACCTGCGCCGCCACGGCTATCTCGCCGCAGGTAGCGCTCAAGATGGGGGTCGTGTATCACCGCCCGCGCGGGCAGCGCGGCCTGGAGAAGAGAGCCCCGAGGATGGAATCAGTCCCCCGATCGACGGACCGCCTCGTGATGCCTCGCCGCGGCCTTGACCAGCTGTTCGATGCGCTTGTGCGGCGCGGATTCCGGCTGGTAGGGCCGACGATTCGTGATGGCGCGATCGTTTACGACGACATCGCGTCCTCGTGCCGGAGCGGTCTGCGCCCTTCCAGTAGCCATCTCCACGCCGATTACGCGAGCCACGTCATCCCGGGCCACGCAGCATGGTCCCTTCGGGATAATTTTTATTTTTACCGAACGGACCGTGGTTCTCCGCTGTCGGGCCAGGTGGAGAGGGCCGGGTCGGGACCTTGGTACCTAGACGCTGCCGCCGGCGGCGCACGCACACTTGAGTTCCAGGTATCCCCGCGATGAGAGACGGCCACCGGAATGACACATAAGAACGAGCGCATCCTGTCGGTTGCCGAACTGGCCCGGGTGGAGGGCGAGGGCGCGCTGTACGTAAGGACCAGCGGCGGCAAGGTGGAAGAGGCGCGGCTGGATATCTACGAGCCGCCCCGCTTCTTCGAGGCGTTCCTGCGCGGCCGCGCCTACACCGAGCCGCCGGACATCACCGCCCGGATCTGCGGCATCTGCCCCGTCGCCTACCAGATGAGCGCGTGCCTGGCGATCGAGGAGGCCTGCGGCGTCACCGTGGACGGGCCGGTCGCCGACCTGCGCAGGCTGCTGTACTGCGGGGAGTGGATCGAGAGCCACGCGCTGCACATCTACCTGCTGCACGCACCCGACTTCCTCGGCTACAGCAGCGGGATCGAGATGGCCACGCACCGGCGTGACCTCGTGGAGCGCGGCCTGGCTCTTAAGAAGGCCGGGAACGCGATCATGGAGACGGTCGGCGGCCGGGCCATCCACCCGATAAACGTTCGCGTCGGCGGCTTCTACCGGGCCCCCGCCCGGGCCGAGCTCGCCGCGCTCACCGAGCCGCTGCGCCGGGCGCTCGATGGCGCCCTCGAGACCGTGCGCTGGGTGGCCGGCTTCGAGTTCCCTGACCACTCCTGCGCGGCGGACATGCTCGCCATGTCCCGCCCGGGCACCTACGCCATCGAGCGGGGCACGCTGGTGACACGTTCGGGCCTGGCGTTCCCGCCGGCCGGGTGGGACAAGCACGTGATCGAGGAGCAGGTGCCGCACTCCACCGCGCTGCACGCGCACCTGGCCGGCGGCGGCCGCTACCTCACCGGGCCGCTGGCCCGCTACACGCTCAGCGGGCAGTGGCTGTCACCGCTGGCCCGCGAGGCGGCCCGCGCCGCCGGGCTGGGGGAGACCTGCGACAACCCGTTCCGCAGCATCATCGTGCGGGCGGTGGAAACGGTGTACGCGGTCGAGGAGGCGCTGCGGCTCATCGCCGCCTACGAGCCGCCCGACCCGCCCGCCACCGAGGTACGCCCGCGGGCCGGCGTCGGCTACGGCGTCACCGAGGCGCCCCGGGGGACCCTGTGTCACCGGTACGAGATCGACGCCGACGGCCTCATCACCACCGCCCGCATCATCCCGCCGACGTCCCAGAACCAGGCGGCCATCGAGGCCGACCTGCGCGCCTTCGTGGAAGCCCGGATCGAGCTGGGCGACGCCGAGCTCACCCGCCAGTGCGAGCAGGCGATCCGCAACTACGACCCGTGCATATCCTGCGCGGCCCACTTCCTGGATCTCACCGTAGAAAGATCTTAATGAGACCGAACGGACGGTGGTTCCCGTTTCTGCTCCCGGCTTCGCGCCCACTGACGGCGACGCCCCGGTCGTGGTGATCGGCGTCGGCAACGAGTTCCGCCGTGATGACGGCGCCGGACCCGCGGTCATCGCCCGGCTGTGTGATGTGGCGCCGCCCGGCGTCCGCCTGGTGATCACGGACGGCGAGCCCACCCGGCTGATCGAGGCCTGGACCGGGGCGGCGCTCGCCGTGGTCGTCGACGCGGTCCGCGCCCAGCGACCAGATCAGGAACCGCCGCGGCCGGGGACGGTCCACCGTTTCGTGGTGGACGGGCCGGGGGCGCCAGCGGGCCGGGCGGCGAGCTCGCACGGCTTCGGCTTCGACGACGCGATCAGCCTGGCCGTGGCGCTCGACCGGATGCCCGCGCGCTTGATCGTGCACGCGATCGAGGCGGCCGACCTGACCCAGGGCCCAGGCCTGACGCCGCCGGTCGCCGCGGCCGTTGACGCGGTGGCCACGGCGGTCCTGGCCGACCTTAGTCCCTACCTTCAGGGGCCGTAGGGTCCTGGTCAGCTGACATCAGGCCGGCTGCGCTGAAGGTAACGCGTTAAGGATGTGATCAGCATGCGGGCACTGGTGGTGTACGAATCGATGTACGGGAACACGCACGTCGTCGCCAGCAACATCGCGGACGGCCTGCGCGCCACCCACGAG
>JBKQQQ010000170.1:0-5219 GCA_052144275.1 Streptosporangiaceae bacterium | reverse complement strand
CGCGACGCCACCCAGCTCAAGCCCAGCCTGGAGACCGTGTTCCTTACCCTGACCGGACGGGAGTACCGCGAGTGACCACCACCACCACAAGGGGGGCCTGGGGGGATGGGTCCCCCCAGGAGCGGGGGGTTCCGGGGGGTCGTCCCCCCGGGCCAACACAGTCTGAGGTGGCCGCCCTGATCGCCGAGGCGCCGGTGCCGCGGCCCACCCTGGTCAAGACGTTCAACGCCATGATGGCCAGGGAGTTCCGGGTGCTGCGGCGCAACGCCATCGCCACCTTCACCCGGGCGGTCATGCAGCCGCTGCTCTTCGTCTTCGTCTTCGCCTACGTGTTCCCCAAGATCGGCGGCGGCTTCATGCTCGGCGGCGGCGCCGCGGCCGCCGGGGCCGCGGCTGCGGGCGGCGTCAACTTCGCCACCATCCTCGTGCCTGGCCTGATGGCCTCCATGCTGCTCATGCAGGGCATCATGGCCGTGACGTTCCCGCTGGTGATGGAGTTCTCCTGGCAGCGCACGATCGAGGACCGGGCGCTCGCTCCCGTGCCGATCAGGGTCCTGGCGATACAGAAGATCGTCGCGGGCGCGGTCCAGTCGTTCATCGGTGCGGTCATCGTGTTCCCGATCGTGCTGCTCGTGCACGCGGCGGGTCAGGCTCCGCACGTGCACGTGACCAACTGGGCCCTGTTCGCGCTCATCCTGGTCTTCGCCTCGCTGCTCACGTCCTCGCTCGGGCTGCTGCTCGGCACGATCATGGACCCGCGCAAGATGCAGATGCTGTTCGCGGTGGTCCTGCTGCCCGCCACCATGCTCGGCTGCGTCTACTACCCGTGGGCGGCTCTGCACAACATCCGCTGGCTGCAGATCGCGATCCTGGTCAACCCCATGGTGTACATGTCCGAGGGGCTGCGGGCCGTGCTCACCCCTGTGCTCCCGCACATGCCGATGTGGGCCGTAATGCTCGCGCTCGTCGGCGGCACGGTGGTCTTCGGCTACCTGGGTACCCGAACCTTCACCAAGCGCGTCCTCAACTAGGCCCAGGGGCCGAGGGAGTCACGGGGGCTCCCTCGGCCCCAGGGCCTCGCCTACGCTGGTCCGCCGCATCTAATCGAGCGCCGGACCCCGGTAGGAGGATGTTGGAGATGCGGAGGACGGGAAAGCCGGTTGTGTCCGCGTGGGAATACCGCTGCACGGTCCGGTGCTGTTAGGCTTAGACGCTGACCAGCTCGGTACTCGGGTACCGGGCGCGCAAAGCGGAGGACCACCTCCCACCCAGTCGGCCCGGTACGGGCAGGCGGGTCTGGCCAGACGTACCGGCGGCCGGTGCACGGCAGCGTGCACGGATGCCGGCTTCTGCTGGCACGGCGCACCCATAAGGGTCTTAATGGGTGACGCCGTTGTTGTGGTTGCCCCGCTGAGCGCATCGCTCGCGGGGTTTTCTCGTGTCGGGGGCAACCGCCCGCGACCGGGAAAAATCCCGGGGTTGGTCGGCAGAAGCCGCCGCCGGAGGCACCGACAGCGGAGATGAGGCTCAAGGAGGTCACATCAGCACCGAAGCACGTATCAACGAGCGCATCCGTTCTCCCGAAGTCCGGCTGGTCGGATCGAAGGGGGAACAGATCGGGATCGTCTCGGTCAACGACGCACTCAAGCTGGCTCAGGAAGCCGACCTCGACCTGGTTGAGGTCGCACCCACTGCGCGGCCACCGGTCTGCAAGCTCATGGACTACGGGAAGTTCAAGTACGAGTCCGCGGTCAAGGCCAGGGAGTCGCGCAAGAACCAGACGCAGACGATCGTCAAGGAGATCAAGCTGCGCCCGAAGATCGACCCGCACGACTACGGCACCAAGAAGGGCCACGTCGAGCGGTTCCTCAAGGCGGGCGACAAGGTCAAGGTGACGATCATGTTCCGGGGACGTGAGCAGTCGAGGCCCGAGCTAGGCTTCCGTCTGCTGCAGCGTCTCGCCAGCGACGTTGAAGAGCTCGGCTTCGTGGAGTCGCAGCCCAAGCAGGACGGGCGGAACATGATCATGGTGATCGGGCCGCACCGGAAGAAGAGCGAAACAAAGGCGCATACGGCAGGCCAGGCCCAGAACCGGCCGGTGCCGAGCCCGCGCGCTGCCGCACCAGCGGCTCCGGAACCGGCGGCGAGTGAGCCCGCCACCGACGGCGCCGCGGTACCGGGTCCGGCCTAGCCGGTAGCATCACCCGGCGGCAATAAACCCCGGCGCGAGCGCCGGGGTCGGTTATTGCTGCGCGCCCAGGAGGCGCGCAGCCACAAGAATGGAGACGACGGCCACCATGCCGAAGATGAAGACACACAGCGGCACCGCGAAGCGGTTCCGGCTGACCGCCACCGGCAAGGTGATGCGCCGCCGCGCCAACCGAGGCCATCTGTTCGAGCACAAGTCGTCCCGCGTGACGCGGCGGCTCTACGGGGAAGTGCCGGTCGCGCCCAGCGACCTCAAGGAGATCAAGAAGCTGCTGGGCAAGTAGCCCGGCCCGCGCGAGGGAGAACAGAACAATGGCACGCGTGAAGCGGGCAACCAACGCCCACAAGAAGCGCAAGGTTGTCCTCGAACGGGCCAGCGGCTACCGGGGACAGCGGTCCCGGCTGTACCGCAAGGCCAAGGAGCAGGTCCTCCACTCGATGACCTACGCCTACCGCGACCGCAAGGACCGCAAGGGCAACTTCCGGCGGCTGTGGATCCAGCGGATCAACGCGGCAGCCCGGGCGAACGGCATGACGTACAACAGGTTCGTCCAGGGCCTGCGGGTGGCGGGGATCGAGGTCGACCGGCGAATGCTTGCTGAGCTCGCCGTCGCCGACGAGGCGGCGTTCTCTGCCCTGGTCGAGGTAGCGAAGAAGGCGCTTCCCGACGCATCCGGGTCCGCGGCCGCCTAGGTGCGGGTCACCGCATCGCCTGACACCGGTTATACGGGCGCGCACTCGCCGCGGCTCAAGGCCGCGCGGCGCCTGACCAAACGCGCCTTCCGCCAGCGTGAGCGGGCCTTTCTCGCCGAAGGCCCGCAAGCGGTGGCGGAGGCCTTTCACTGCGGAACCCGCGTCATCGACTTGTTCGTGACCGTGCCCGCACGGAGCAGGCATCACGACCTGATCACCGCGATGGCCGACGCGGGTATACCGGTGCACGTCGTCAGCGGCGAGGTCATGGGCGAACTGGCCCAGACGGTAACCCCGCAGGGCCTGCTGGCCGTCTGCGGCTTCGTCGACGTCCCCCTCAGCGAGATCACCACGCCCGCTTCTGGCCTGGTCGCGCTGCTGGCCAACGTCCGCGATCCGGGGAACGCCGGAACCGTGCTGCGCACCGCCGACGCGGCGGGCGCGCACGCCGTGGTCTTCGCCGACGCCTCGGTCGATCCTTATAACGGCAAGTGCGTGCGCTCGTCGGCGGGCAGCCTGTTCCACCTGCCCGTGGTGGCCGGAGCCAGGCTCGAGCACGCTGTCGCCGCCATGCGTGACGTCGGCCTCCGGATCGTGGCCGCAGACGGCCGCGCCGGACGTTCCCTGGACGACCCCGAGGTGCAGGCGCGGCTGGCCGGGCCGACCGCGTGGATGTTCGGCAACGAGGCGTGGGGACTGCCGCCCGAACTCGTCGCCCTGGCCGACGAATCCGTGGCGGTGCCCATTTATGGCCGGGCCGAGAGCCTCAATCTGGCCGCCGCGGCCGCGGTGTGTCTCTATACGTCCGCGCGTGCGCAGCGAGTACGCAGTGAAGGGGAGATGGGGACGTGGGTGGAGGGACAAGATGGTGCGTAAGTCAGCAACTGGTGGCTTAGAGTATTTGGTCTACAACATGGAGAATTCACGTCTCAGGACTGTCAGAAAGCGCGTATACGCGCTAGAGTCTGATCACAATCCGTCACCCAAACCGTGACCACTTCCGGCCGCCGGACGCTCGAAGTGCGGCCACGCCGGACGGAGGCTTCGCTGCAGTGGACGAGCTCATATCGAGCCGGGCGTCATCGGCCCCGCAACCGGCCGGAACGCCTACTAACCGCGAGACCGCTAACGGTAATGCTTCCGGCGTCAGCCCGCTTCCCGAAGGCCCGGTCCCGATCGGGAGCCTGGTTTTCGCCGACGAGCTGCCGGATGGGGTGGTGGTCGCCGATGAGGTCGGCCGCATCGTTGTGTTCAACCGGGCCGCCGGGAGGCTGACCGGACTGGATCCGGCCGAAGTCATCGGCAAGTTCGTGTTCGACGTGCTTCCGCTCCGCGACGCCGACGACCGGGACTGGTGGGTCCACGCGGATCCGTACCACGGCCTGCCGACCCGCACCCGTCACCCTGAGCGATCGCTCTACCTGGCGGACGGCACCGAGTTGCTCGTATCCGTCGGCTATGTCCGAGCCAGGGGGGCACGGGGGGACGGGCAGTCCCCCCGTGAGCGGGGGGTTCCGGGGGGTCGTCCCCCCGGGCTAGCACTTCGCCGGCTCGTCATCAGCCTGCGCGGTGCGCAACAGCGGGAACGGCTGGAACGCAGCCGCGCCGAGCTCGTCTCGACCGTCGCCCACGAGCTTCGTTCCCCGCTGACCAGCGTGAAGGGCTTCACCGCCACGCTACTGGCCAAGTGGGGCCGGTTCACCGACGACCAGAAGCGCGTGATGCTGGAGACGGTGAACGCCGACGCCGACCGCGTGACCAGGCTCATCACCGAGTTGCTGGACGTGTCCCGGATCGAGTCGGGCCGGATGGAGGTCCACCGGCAGCTGGTCGACCTGCCCGACCGGGCCAGGAAGATCATCGCGGGCCGCGTGGCTGCGGGCGACGCCGAGGACCGGTTCCGGCTCGAGGTCCCGGGCGACCTGCCGGAGACCTGGCTGGACGCCGACAAGATCGACCAGATCCTCGGCAACCTGGTGGAAAACGCCGTCCGGCACGGGGCTGGTATCGTGACGGTCGTGGTGGAACCGGCACATCTTGACAGCGAAGAGGGAGAACTCGACGCGGTCGCCGTTTCCGTGCGCGACCAGGGCGAGGGCATTTCGCCGGACGTGGCGCCCCGGGTGTTCCGTCAATTCTGGCGCGGCAAGCCCCGCGGCGGCAGCCGCAGAGGCCAGCATGGCGGCGGCACCGGTCTGGGCCTGTACATCGTCAAGGGTCTCGTCGAGGCACACGGCGGCACGATCGGCGTGCGCCGCGCGCCCGGCGGCGGCGCCGAGTTCCGATTTATCGTGCCCGCGGGGACACCTACCGTCTAA
>JBKQQQ010000169.1:0-5018 GCA_052144275.1 Streptosporangiaceae bacterium | reverse complement strand
GGGCCGCCCGCCGCCAGCCCCGCCGGCGGCCGCCTGGCCGGGGACGGGGCTGGTGTCGGCGATGATGTGCCCGTCGAGCATCTCGATGCGACGGTGTGTCCGGGCGGCGACCGCGTGGTCGTGGGTGATGATGATGATCGTCGTCCCGGCGGCGTTGAGTTCCTCCAGCAGGGCCAGGATGGCGGCGCCGGTGGCCGAGTCCAGGTTGCCGGTCGGCTCATCAGCCAGCACTACCGGCGGCGCGCCCGCCACCGCCCGTGCGATCGCGACCCGCTGCCGTTCCCCGCCCGACAGCTGGGTCGGCCGGGCGGCGGCCCGGTGCGCGAGCCCGACCCGGTCCAGGGCCTGCAGCGCCAGCCGCCGCCGCGCGCCGCGCCGCCCCCCGGCGTACAGCAGCCCGTCGGCCACGTTGCCCAGCACGCTCTGGTGCTCGGCGAGGAAGAACTGCTGGAACACGAACCCGACCCGGGAGGCCCGCAGCCCGGCCAGCTCCCGGTCGGTCATCCGCGCCACGTCCAGGCCGGTGACGCGCACCGTCCCGGCAGTCGGCTTGTCCAGGGTGCCCATCAGGTGCAGCAGCGTGGACTTGCCCGACCCCGACGGGCCCACGATGGCGGTCAGCTCCCCGGCGCTCACCGCCAGGCTCACCCCGGCCAGCGCCTGCACCGGAGGCGACCCGGGATACTGCTTGGTCACCTGCTCCAGCTCCAGCACCGGCACCCCGCCCGGCCCGTCCCAGTCGGCCAGGGCCGTCCCCGCGGCGGTCACGACGCCGCCACCACGACGCGCTGCCCGGGACTCAGCGCCCCTGTCACCTGCACCAGCCCGTTAGCGCCGTCGTAGATCCCGGGCGTCACCGGCACCCAGCGCCGCGTGTTCCCCGGGCCGACGACCTCCACGACGTACCCGCCCGGCGACTGGGCCACCAGCGCCGTCACCGGCACCGCGAGCACCGGGCCAGGGCTGCTTTCGGTGGTGATGTTCACCGTCACCGGCGCCTGGTCCAGGGTTCCCGCCGCCCCCGGATCGGTCAGCCTCACCTGCACCGGGATCGTCGTGGTCGGGCTCTGCCCCTGCCCCGACCCGGACGTGGTCGCCACCGTGCCGACCGAGGAGACCACGCCCGGCGTGGTCGTCCCGTCCGGCAGCGTGATGCTCACCGTGTCGCCGGCCTTGACCTCCGACTGCTGGGAGACGTCCAGCGGGATCGTCACCAAGTGCCGGTCCGAGGTCGCCGCCAGCACCGGCCCGGACGCCGGGCCGCCCAGGCTCCCGGTCACCTGGCTGACCCGCAGCGCCTCCGGCTCGAACACCACCTGCCCCAAAGACAGGCTCCCCGGCGGGAAGGAGACCCCCAGGTGCTCTTCCAGCCGCTGCACCGCGTACACCGTCTCCCACGAGTAGTAATCCCAGCCCAGCGCGAGGATATCCGCGCGGTCGGCGTAGCCGAGGTCCACCAGGTCGTGGTTGAGCTGGGTCACGTCCTGGCCGGTGATCCCCTCATCCAGGGTCCGCCAGTCCGGCACGCTGCCGTACAGCAGCACCACCGGGGAGCCGTTGCCCGTCTTGTACAGCGCCTGTCCCTGGCTGATCACCTGCCCAGCCGACGGCAGCCAGGTCAGCGTCCCGCCGCCCCGCCCGGCCACCGTGTAGGACCCGGCGTACCCCAGCGTCGCGTTCACCGGCGTGGTTGCCGCGATATCCTGCCGGGTCACCGGCTGCGTCGCCGGCGCGGGCGCCCCGTGCTGCCCGGCCCCGGACGCGGCGGCCGGGGAAAACACCCCGGCCCGCCACGCCGACACCGCCCCGGCCGCCAGCACGACCACGATGCCCAGGGCCACCCAGCGGCCACGGCCGCGCGATCCCCTTGCCTCCGCGGCCGCCAGGGCCTCCGCCTGCTGCCCGGCCTCCCGGCCGCGCGAAACCGTCCCGCTCATGACCCGCCTCTTCGCGCCGGCAGCGCGGCGGCCGCCAGGCCGGCGCCGGGCAGTCCGTATTGGCGCAGTGGATTCGGCGCGGCAATGCCTTTCACGGTGACACCGTCACTGACGGCAGCCCCGTGCCTGCGGGCAGCACGTACTGGCATTCGTGGGCTTTGGCGATAATCTGCGGCGAATGCGGGTCAAAGCCGTCTCTGCTGACGCTTATAACGAATTCCACGCGCCCATCGGAACTGGTGGGGTCGGGGAAGTTCGGCACCCCGTGGGAGCGCATGCACTGGGCGAACTTCACGTCGTCGGTCAGCTGCTGCCGCTGCTGGGCCTGGGTCGGCGCCTGGTACGGCCACAGGGCCTGGCAGGCTCCCTGGGCCGCGGTGAGCCGGGAATCGCTCACCCCGACTTGCTGCCCCGACGTTATCTTAGGCATCTGTCCGCTGCTGTCGGGGCCGGGGTAGTCCGGCACCCCGTGGGAGCGCATGCACTGGGTGTAGGCGACCAGCTGGGAGGTCGCTGACCCTCCCGCATTCGGTGAGCCGCCGGACCCGGTGGATGACGGGCTGCCGCTGCATGCCGCCGCCAGCAGGGCGGCGGCGGCCATGACGGTTATGACGGCTGCGACTCGCGCCCGCCGGGGCCAGGGCGGTCGCGGGCCGGGTCCGCGGCAGGGGCAGTTGTTCATCTCGTGCCTCCACGCGGCTGGCACTGTGACTGTGGGTTCATGACAGCCAGCGTGCCGGCCGGCGGCGGCGGGCGCATCACGCGCCGGGGGTAGCGCGGGTCCCTCGCTGGAGGGATACGCCGGAGGGTTGCGCGGAGGTAGCGTGCAGGTGTGCTGGACCGGGTGCGACGCAGGGTGTGGGGGCTATCGGGCCGGCTGATCGCCTCCTACATTCTCGTCACGCTCGCCGTCGTGGTGCTGGTCGAGGCGCTCGTGCTCGGCTTCGAGGTACTCCCGCTGGTGAACGGTGCCCAGCTGCAGGCTCAGGTGGACGCGACCGCGAAGAGCTACGCCGGGCAGCTCGCCCAGCGCTACCCCGGCGGCGTGCCGGCCGGAACCGTGCTCGGCGACCCCGGCCAGCCGGCGCAGCCGGGCCAGGCCCCGACGACCCCGGACGGCAGCACGCTGGTCGTTCCGGCGATCACCGGCCCGGTCCACAGCGACCAGGCGGTCACCGCGGTCGTGGCGGTCGCCGCCGACGGCATGGTCGTCGCGTCCTCCGCGCCATCCCGGTACCCGCCCGGACGGGCGGCGGCCAGCGAACTCCCCGCCCCGGCGGCTCCGGCGAACGCAGGCGGCCCCATCAAAGGCGGCAGCGTGTCCACGCCGTACGGCAACGTGCTCTTCATGGTCGGGCGGGCGGGCCGCGCCGGCATCGGCAAGCCGCCGGCCAGCGCGCCGGGACGGGTCGCCTACGTCTATGTCCAGGCGCCATGGTCGCCCGGGTTCATCAACCCCATCCGCGCCTGGAGCGAGCTGGGTCAGCTCGGCGACGCCGGCCCGCTGTTGTCGGCCCCCTACGCGCTGATCTTCGCCATCGTGCCGGTCGGCGTGCTGTTCGGGCTGCTGGCCTCACGCCGCCTCGTCCGCCGGGTACGCCGCCTGGAACGAGCCACCCTCGCGGTCGCCGACGGCGACTACACCGTCACCCTGCCCGTCTCGGGCCGGGACGAGGTCGGCCGGCTGGAGGCGAACTTCACCACCATGACCCGCCAACTCGGCTCCGCGCTGGCCGCCGAACGGCAGCGAGCCAGCGGCGACGCGCGCGCCGCGGAGCGGGCCCGGATCGCGCGGGAGGTCCACGACGCGATCTCCCAGCACCTGTTCGGCCTGCGGATGATCGCCGCCGGGATGCGCCGGGCCGACCCGGGCAATCAGCAGGCCCGCGCGATCGAGCGCATCAGCGAGGAGGCACTGCGCGACATGCAGGCGCTCCTGACCGAGCTGCGCCCGGCCAGCCTGGACGGTGCCGGGCTCGCCCCGGCCCTGCAGGAGATCTGCGCGGCCTACCACGACCGGCTCGGCGTCACCGTCGACGCCAGCCTGGACGACGTGACCGTCCCCGCGCCCGTCGAGCACGCACTGCTGCGCATCACCCAGGAGGCATGCGCCAACGCCGTCCGGCACGGCAACGCCCGCCGGCTTGCCGTGTCGATGACCCGCCAGGACGGGCACGTCGAGCTTGCCGTCCGCGACACCGGCGCCGGCTTCGACCCGGCCGCCCCGCACGCCGGCTCCGGGCTGGCCCACATCCGGGACCGGGTCACCGAACTCGGCGGCACCGTGGACATCGACAGCGCACCCGGGCACGGCGCGGCGCTCACCGTCCGGGTGCCGGTGCCATGACGATCCGCGTGGTGATCGCCGACGACCATCGCGTCGTCCGGGACGGGCTGTGCTACCTGCTCGGCCAGGAACCAGACGTCGAGGTCGCGGGCGAAGCCGGAGACGGCCGGCAGGCGGTAGACGTCGTCGCCGCCACCCGCCCGGACGTGCTGCTACTCGACCTGTACATGCCCGGACTTGACGGGCACGCCGTGATCGCCGCACTGCACGACACGCCGCACCGGCCTGCCGTCGTCGTGCTCACCTCCGCCGCCGACGACGAGCACCTCGTCCGCGCCATGCACGCCGGCGCGACCTCCTACCTGCTCAAGACCGCCCCGGCTGAGCACGTCATCGCCGCCGTCCGCGACGCCGCCGCCGGTACCGCCAGCCTCAGCCCCGAGCTGCTGACCCGGCTCACCCAGGCGCTGCGCCGGCCGCCGCCGCCGGACCCGCTGCAGCCGCTCTCACCGCGCGAACGCGAGGTACTCCGGCTGATCGCCTGCGGTCACAGCAACCGGCAGATCGCCCGGGACCTGGCGATCGGCGAGCAGACCGTCAAGACCCACGTCCGCAGCATCCTCACCAAACTCGGCCTGCAAGACCGCGTCCAGGCGGCGATCTTCGCCCTCCGCCACCAGGCCGGTAGCTACGAGCACCGGCCGTAACCGTGTGGGGTTTCAGGATCCGCATGAGCACGCAGATCACCCATTCCCGCACAGTCAAGCGGCCCACGCGACGACCCGGCGCAACAC
>JBKQQQ010000168.1:0-3757 GCA_052144275.1 Streptosporangiaceae bacterium | reverse complement strand
GCGTGTACCGGCTGCTCGAGGAAGCCCACTGGCGGGTCCTGCGCGCCGAGACCAGCTGCAACTTCTTCTGGGGCAACGCCTGGCTGCAACGCTGCCACCACGACCTGGACCAGGCCGCCAGCTTCCTAGACCAGGCAGGAGCCCGTCTGACCTGACCGCACCGCCGCCAGCCCAGGACACCATGCGGTCCCGGCGAGCCATACGGTTCGCTCAACTCAACCGAAAGCCGCGTCAGCGGCACGGCGGCAGACCAGCCTTCTGCACAGGCAGTTACTGGCGGGGTGCGGTGGCGGCCTGGAGAATCGCCGCGATCTCCTCGACCTGGTCAAGCTCGCCCGCGGCGATCTTCATGACCAGGTCGTAGGCTTGGTCGTTGGTGAACGTCAGGCGGCGGCCGTTGAGGCCGTAGAAGGCGATCGCCGCTGCAAGCGCGAGCCGTTTGTTGCCGTCGATCAAGGCATGGTTGCGGGCCAGCGAGTGCAGCAGCGCGGCTGCCTTGGCATCGAGGGACGGGTAGGCGTCCTTGCCGAACGCCGTGGCCTGGGGGCGGGCGAGGGCGGCTTCGAGCAGCCCGTAATCGCGGACCGCGACCTCCGGCCCGAGGACGCGCCCGGCGACGTGCAGCAGTTCCGGGAGCGTCAGGTAGATCACTGGCCGAGCCGCTCGAGCGCCTCCGCGTACCTGGGCAGCTCTTCATCGAGCACGCGGTCCAGCAGCTCGGCGCGGCTGTGGTTTTCCACGTACTCGCGGATTGCCTGACGGGCCACCTCCTGCATCGACCGGTGCTCAAGCTCGGCGCGCCGGCGCAGCGCCTCGGTCTCATCGTCAGCAAGCCGGAGAGTCATCGCCATGCCATCATGGTATCACGATTGATACCACGGGCGCGGCTGCAAGGACACAGGCCTGAGGTGCGGATCCTTCC
Source organism: Streptosporangiaceae bacterium (assembly GCA_052144275.1). Lineage (GTDB taxonomy): Bacteria > Actinomycetota > Actinomycetes > Streptosporangiales > Streptosporangiaceae > Palsa-504. The sequence continues at coordinate 2,835 of JBKQQQ010000168.1, read as the reverse complement.
AGAGCGTGACAAGCTCGGGTAGAAGTCACACCGGTAGCCGCCCAATTGAGACTTCTGGTAGACGGTGCGGGCCCATCTTGCCGGTGCAACTGGTTGTGGCGTGATAGCTAGCCACGCACGCCGTCGATGTCGTCGAACGTGCGGCCTGCTCCCGCCGCGATCTCGCGCATGATGGTCCGCAGGCAGCGCAGCCAACTCCCCCAGTAATACAGGTCGGGGGCGGCGGCCAGGTATCCCTCGCCCGCCAGCCAGTCAGGCTGGTTCCGCAGGTCGTGGCTCATTCCGGCAAAGTCGTGGACGACGACCACGCCAGGCCAGGGCCCCGCCGCCGGGAGCGGCCACATAGGTCGGCATCTGTCCGTACGGGGTGCGGATCATCTCGTCCATCATCGCGGCTCGCACTGGGCGCATCCGGCACGGCTTGATGCTGCCGGTCACCGGGCCGGCAGTCAACTCTCACGCAGCAAGGGCAGCCAGGTGATGATGCCGCACCCGGCCCTCTCGCCTGGCCTAGTCCGCCGGTGATTGGCAAGTTGCGACAAGCCAGTGCGCTGGCCGACGCACTGATTCGCGCCCGGCTTGGAACACCGCAGCGGCCCTGGCCGGGATGATGAGCCTGACCCCGCAGGGCGCACATCAGGCCTGCGTGACGCGCCGACCCTGATCAGGGCGAAGGTAAATCCCGAACCTGATGGTATGCACCGCGAACAACATGGCGACGGCCGCCCGGCGCACGGTATCCATAGCGCATGCCCTCGCTGCTGGCGGCCGGTCAGCCGATCGCGCGCTCAGCAGCGGGTGCAACCCGGCCAGCGAGGCCACAACGCCGACCGCCAGTTCCAGGCGCAGCAGCGCGGCCGGAAACCTGCGGAGCCTGCCCGGGACGCCGCTGGCCACCATCGAGGCGTCGCGGATGGCCAGCCCGGCGCACACGCACTCCGCCGCGGCCGCTCCCCGCACCCCCCAGCGGCGGACAACCAGCTGCGTGAGCGGATACCCGCAGGCGCTGAGCCCGAGAACGATGGATCCGATCGCGCGCTTCATCGCATCGCCCCTTCCGGCACACCGGTCACCAGCACACTGTCACCGAAGCTCCCTGGAACACAGAGCCCAAGGTCCTGCCGACAGCGGGCACCACCAACTACAGACCGACAGACGCCGGAACACGGGAATGAGTAACGTCGTCGGGGGTCTGGCCTCCATCCGGGACTGGGTAGATTCGGATGCGGTACAGCGGCCGCTGGGCGAGTGAGTGCGGGGAGCGCGGGTCGGGTGCGGGGAGGCGCTGGTGGTGGCGGGCGTGATCGCGGGCGAGCGGATCCGGGCGCTGGCAGGCGGCGCTGTACCGGGCATCGCGGTGCTGGTGACCGGGCCTGAGGGTGTGCGGGCAGCGTGGGCGGCCGGGTTTGCTGACGTCGCCGGGCAGGTGCCGGCATCGCCGGGCATGGTCTGCCCGTGGTTTTCGATGACCAAGATCGTAACCGCGACGGTTGCGGTCCGGCTGGCCGAGCGCGGTGTCGTGGACCTGGACGCGCCGGTTGCCGGGCACGTCCCGGCGTTGCGGCAGGTGCGGCCGCCGCAGTGGGCCGACCGGATCACCGCCCGCCATCTGCTGTCCCATAGCGCCGGGCTGGCCAACCCCATCCCGGTGCGGTGGGTGCATCCCGCTGATCAGCCCGCTCCTGACCCTGGTGCGTTCCTGCACGGCCTGCTGGCCAGGCACGGCAGGCTGCGGTTCGAGCCCGGAGCACGGTCAAGTTATTCAAACCTGGATCCGCTGGTGCTGGCGGCCGCGCTGGCTACCGCCACGGGCAAGTCTTTCACCGAGCTGGTCGGCGATGAGATCCTCGGCCCGCTGGGCATGGCCGCCACCGCGTTCACCTACACCCCGCAGGCCCGGCCGCGTGCCGCGGTCGGCTACCACCGGCGGCTGAGCCCGATGCGGCTGCTGCTGCCACGCTGGGTTATCGGCGAACCGGCCGGGCGATGGATCTCGCTGCGCCCCTTCCTGGTGGACGGCCCCGCCTACGGCGGGCTGGTCGGCCCGGCCGACGAGCTGGCACGGTTCCTGCAGCTGCATCTGCGGGACGGCGAGCTCGGCGGGAACCGGATCTTGAGCGCGGAGGCGACAGCCGCGATGCGGCGGATCACTGTGCGCGGGCGCCGCTATGACCTGGGCCTTGGCTGGTTCCGGCCGGCCAGCCAGCGCGACGCGGATCCGCCGTTCGTGGAGCATCTAGGCGGCGGCGCCGGGTTCTACAACCTGATCCGCATCTATCCAACGCGCGGCACCGGGATCGCGGTCATGGGAAACGTGACCAAGTACCACATCGACGCCGTGGCGCGCCTGGCACTCGCGGATTGACCCGTCTATCTGCGCAGCCTCACACTTGCATGCTCACACGAACGCAAAAGACCCCGTTGTGCGCGGACGACTGTCTACCCAGCCTCGATCCCGGAGCCGCCCAGAACGGCGGTACTCGCGCTCTGTCATAGACCCACCCAGTCACGGAGTGTGATCTGGCCTTGGTAACGACAAGTCGCCCTTGGGCTCGGGCGTTACTCCCGGCTAGCTTTGGAATAGTGCGAACGCCGCTCCCTGCGGGTCGATGAGCACCGCGAAGCGGCCGGTGCCCGGGATGTCGGCCGGGCCGGCGATCACGCTGGCGCCCAGGTCGGTCGCCTTCTTGACGTCGGCGTCGACGTCAGCCGCGCCGAAGTAGACGAGCCAGTTGTCGGGCACGTCGGCGGGCATGCCGGGACGCCGGGGCATGAGCCCGCCGATGGTGCGGCCGCTCACCTGGGCTTCGGGGTAGTCGTCTCCGCCGCCCCAGC
>JBKQQQ010000167.1:0-3218 GCA_052144275.1 Streptosporangiaceae bacterium | reverse complement strand
CCGCGATCCGGGCGAGCTCGCTGCCGAGCCGGGACGCCTGACGGCCCACCAGCCGCGGGCGGCGGGCCAGCCCGGCGGCCAGCCGCAGCACCGAGCTGTCGGGCCGGAGCCGGCGCATGACGCCGAGTGCCGCGTCGGTCAGCAGCAGGTCAAGCCCGCCCGCGGCGTCGACCGCGTCCTGCGCCCAGGATTTCTCCTGCTCGGTGGCGGTCACCCAGCCTCCTCCGATGGCTGCACCTCGCGGCGCAGGATCTTCCCGGTCGGGCCCTTGGGCAGGGCGTCCACCAGCCAGATGCGCCGCGGGTACTTGTACGCCGCCACCCTGTCCCGGGCGAACGCGCGCAGTTCCTCCGGCGTCGCGGTCGCGCCCGGCTTCAGCGCCACCGCGGCGCCGACCTCCTCGCCGAGTTCGGCGTGCGGCAGGCCGATCACGGCCACCTCGGCCACGGCCGGGTGCTCGTGCAGCACTTCCTCGATCTCCCGTGGGTATACGTTGTAGCCGCCCCTGATGATCAGGTCTTTCTTCCGGTCGACGATGTAGTAGTAGCCGTCGGAGTCCACCTTGGCCATGTCGCCGGTGCGGAACCAGCCGTCGGTGATCGCCTCGGCGGTGGCCTCGGGCTTGTTCCAGTAGCCCTTCATCACGTTGTGGCCCTTGATGGCGATCTCGCCGATTTCCCCGTCCGGCACGGTCTGGCCCGCATCGTCGACGAGCCGCATCTGCACCCCCTCGACCGGGACGCCGATCGAGCCCGGCTTGCGCTCGATGTCCGGCAGGTTGAACGACGCGACCGGGGAGGTCTCCGACAGCCCGTACCCCTCGAGGATCATGCAGCCGAACTTCTCCTCGAACCCGCGCAGGATCTCCACCGGCAGCGAGGCGCCGCCGGAGATGCAGGTCCGCAGCGTCGCGGCCTTGGCCGGGTCCGCGTCGGGCAGGTGCAAGATGGCGGCGTACATGGTCGGCACGCCCTCGAAGATCGTCACCGCGTCGCGCTCGATGATGTCCAGCGCCTTGGCCGGGTCGAACCTGGGCAGCAGCGTCAGCGTGCCCGCCGAGGCCACGGTCGCGTTCAGGCCGCAGGTCAGGCCGAACACGTGGAACAGCGGCAGGCAGCCCATGACCACGTCGTCGCTGCTGTTTTTCAGCAGCGTGCGCGCGGTGAGCTCGGCGTTGCGGACCAGGCCCGCGTGGGTGAGTTCGGCCCCCTTGGGCTGGCCGGTGGTGCCCGAGGTGTACAAGATGACCGCGTCGTCGTCGCCCTGGCGCTCCGTTTGCGGCCAGGCCGGTGAGTAGTCGCCGAGCAGGTCGGCCAGGTCGGCGCTCTCGACCGCGATCGCCTGGGCCCCGGCGTCGGCCGCGCCCTTGGCGGCCTCTCCGGCCGCGGCATGCCAGGCCAGTACCACCCGCGCCCCGGAATCACCCAGGTAGTAGGCGACTTCGCGGCTCTTGAGCAGCGGGTTCATCGGTACCACGACCGCCCCCGCGGCCAGCGCGCCGTAAAAGGCGATCGGGAACGCCGGGACGTTCGGCAGCATGATCCCCACCCGGTCGCCGGGCTGCACCCCGTGGGCGGCCAGCAGCGCGCTCATCCGCCCGGCGGCCTCGCGCAGCTGGGCGTAGGCCAGCACGAGGTCGTCCAGGCGGAGCGCCGGACGGTCCGGGTGGTCGGCGGCCGCCCGATCGAGCAGGGAACCGAGATTCGTCATAGCGTCCTCCTGGCCGCGCCGCTGCGGCAAGCCGGAACCGTCGCGGCTCCATCTGCAAGCATGCCCCGTGTCCTGGGCGGATTCAAATAGCCTGCCTCTTCGGGTTCTTCGGGTTTCAGCCCCGGCCGACGTAGGGCATCGTGGTCGCGGTGATGGTGAGGAACAGGACGTTCGTGTCCAGCGGCAGAGAGGCCATGTAGAGCACGGCGTCGGCGACGTACCGGGAATCGAAGACGGGCTCGGCGGCGATCGAGCCGTTGGCCTGCAGCACGCCGCGGCTGAAGCGCCGCGTCAGTTCGGTCTCGGCGTTGCCGATGTCGATCTGCCCGCAGGCGATGTCGAAGGCTCGCCCGTCCAGCGACAAGGACTTGGTCAGGCCGGTGACGGCGTGCTTGGTGGCGGTGTAGGCGATGCTGTTCGGCCGCGGCGTGTGCGCGGAGATAGAGCCGTTGTTGATGAACCGGCCGCCGCGCGGGTCCTGGGCTTTCATCATCCGCACCGCGTGCTGGGCGCACAGGAAGACACCGGTGAGGTTGGTGTCGACCACCCGCTGCCAGTCGGCCAGGTCGATCTCGTCCGCCGGGGCCGCGGGACCGAACAGGCCGGCGTTGTTCACCAGCAGGTCCAGGTGTCCCCAGTGGTCCCGGACGGTGTCGAAGAGCGCGGCCACCGACGGCGGCGAGGTCACGTCGGCCGGCACGACGAGCGCGTTTCCGGCGGGCCAGCCGGTTTGCGGGCCGTCAGCCGGCTTCGCGGTCTCGGCCAGCGATTCCTCCCGCCGGCCCGCCAGCGCTACCTGCCAGCCGGCGCCGAGCAGGGTCCTGGCGATGGTCCGGCCGAGCCCGGAACCCGCCCCGGTGACCACGGCTATGCCCATGGATTGCCCTCCTAGGGAACGACGGTGACCGGCCACCGGCCGGCCTTGACCAGCCGGACCGCCAGCGACCCGACCCAGCGGTGGCCGGCCTTGGCCGAGGCGCCCACGATGACGGCGTCGGCGCGGACCTCGTCGGCCACCCGCCGCAGTTCGGTGTACGGGTCGCCGCGGGTGGCGATGAACGTGACCGACACGCCCAAGATCCCGGCGTACTCCTCGGCCCGTCGCCGCAGGTCCGCGGCCGTCTCCTGGAGCGTCTCGCCCTGGGCGGCGATGACGGCGGCACCGGCCGCCGAGGCGGCGAAAAGGCCCGTGAGCTGCTCGACATAGACGCAGACCAGGCGGGCCCCCTGCCGCCGCGCCAGCCCGGCCGCGTACGCCCCGGCCCGCAGCGAGGTGACGGAATCGTCGATCCCGACCAGGATGACCTTGGGCCCGTCGGTGCCCAGTTCGAAGGCTCCGCCTTCTTCGTCCGTCACAGCGGAATTATAGGTACAGAGCCCAGATCATCTGCGCCCAGATGCCAGGCGTCGGCCGCGATGCGCCACGTCCCGTCCGGCTGGGCCCGCACGACGGCGCAGCCGTTCCCGCGGTGCTTGACCTCCTCGCCGTCCGGCCCGGTCCCCGTGGT
>JBKQQQ010000166.1:0-10920 GCA_052144275.1 Streptosporangiaceae bacterium | reverse complement strand
TGCATGGCCGTGCGGGCTCGCACCGCGCTGACCAGGGGCGTCGCGTAGCTTTCCTCGATCCCGGCCCGGCGCAAAACGGTGTCTGCCCTTTCGGCGAGGACTTCGGCCCGGTCCCACTGGTTGCGTGCCATCGCCACCAGCGACCGCTCGCACAGCCCGACCGCGACATGCTCGGGCGAACCGATTTGCTCCCCGACACTGACCGCATCCTTAAGGCACGTGTCGCCGCCATCGAGGTCACCGCAAAGCACGCGCGCGATTCCCTGCTGGAGCACGGGTGTCGGTGTCAGGAAGCTCTCCGCTGCGAACCTGCGCACGGCCTCGTCCGCGTCGGCGCGCATCTGCTCGACCCCCCGTCGGCATAGCAACGCCCGCAGCAGCGCCGCCCACGCCTCGACTGAAGGGTCATCGGGCCGGGCCGGGTCCCCGTACTGCCAGCGGTCGACCGCATCGGCCCACCGGTCGGTCTCCACCGGCCTGCCCATCGGCGCGAAAAACAAAGAGGCCACCACCGCGGCCATCGGGTGTCCCCCGATCCCGCCGTGATCCTCCAGCCAGCCGAACCACTGCTGGATGGTCGTGACCCGGCCCCGCCGGTAGGCCGGCACCGTGAGCTGCCCTATCAGGCGGGCGGCTCCATCGACGTCCCCGGCTGCCATGGAGTACTCCAGCGCCTCCTCAGGCAGGCCGTTGTCCAGGCACCAGCCGGCAGCGCGGCGCCGCAGGACCGGCATCAGGCCGGGCTCCAGGCGTCCCAGCTCCGCCAGCAGCATGTCGCGGAACAGGTGGTGGTAGCGGTACCACTCTCCCCGCCGGTCCAGCGGCACCAGCAGCAGGTTCGACCCGGCCAGCTCCGCCAGGATCGCAGCCGATCCGCGCATGTCGAGCACCGCCTCGCATAGCGGCCCGCACATGCGCTCCAGCACCGCGGTCCGGGTCAGGAACGCCCGCTGCCGCCGGGAGATCCGCGCCAGGAACTCCGACTCCAGGTACTCGCTCACCAGCCGGTCGTCCCCGCCGAAGGAGACCGCCGCGCCCGCGAACGAGCCGCCCTCCCTGAGATAAAGTGCCGCCAGGTACAGCCCGGCCGGCCATCCCTCGGTCCGCCGGTGCAGCTCGGCCGCATCATCCTCGCCAAGCGCCACGCCAGCGTCGCGCAGCAGCGCTGACGCCTCCTCGCGGGTGAGCGACAAGTCGTTCGGGCCGATCTCCGTGATCTTGCCCTCGGCGCGCAGCCGCGCGATCCGCAGCGGCGGCTGGGCCCGGCCTGCCAGCGCCAGCTGCGAGCCGTCCGGCACGTGATCGGCCAGCACTGACAGCGCGGCCCGGCATTCGGAGTTGCGCAGCAGGTGCACGTCGTCCAGGACCAGCACCACCGGCGAGGTCATCGACGAGAACGCCGACCCCAGCCTGGGGACAACCGAGCCGGACACCGAGCTGCCCGGGGACGCAAGCGCGTCGAACACCCGCTCATCGATCGGCTCGACCGCATCGAGCGCTTCGGCGACGTACCGGAGCAGGACCTTGGGGTCGTTGTCCGCTTCGTCGACCGACACCCACGCGAAGGCCTGGCCGTTACGCTCGGCCCACTGCGACAGCAGCGTCGTCTTGCCGTAGCCGGCCGGCGCGACCACCGAGACGACCGGGCGCGGGTCGCCCCGCGCCAGACGTTCGATCAGCGACGACCGGCGCACGGTCCCGGGCCGTATCAGCGGACGACGGAGCTTGGACGCGACGAGGTCGAACGCTGACCCGCCCGCACGCTGTGACCGGCCGTGCCGCTGATGCACGTCGCTCTCGCCCATGATCCGCTGGTTCCCCCCAGAAAGGTCTGCCGCCCATGATCTGCCGAAGCCACAGATCAGGTCAAGGCGCGACAATACGCCCCGCCGGGTCAATCCATTCCGAACGCTGCATGACTGGCACGAGGCCGGCCGGCAAGCCGGGAAGCGACTGCGTTTAGCCGGATGACGGCCCATCCCATGCTTGTCGTTGAGTCACAACCGCCCGAGGTGCACCGCCCAGTGCTGCGGCACTGCCCGGCGCCCCGGACGCTGCAGCGCCTGGGGCTGCGGGCCGCGAACGAGCCCAGCCTGGCCGGGCAGCGGTCGGCAGGACGGACCGGACAACTGCACGGCCGCGAAGCGGGCCTCCTGAGGCTGCCAGCCAGTCGCCCGGTCCCGCGAGCTGGGATTCCTGGCGGGGTGACGGCCGTCTTTCATCCCATCAGGTGGATGGAACCCGCCCCGCCACGAGGTGGAATGGTGCCTGACGGCGGGCGGAGGGTCTATGGGCCAGGCGGTGAGATTCCAGGAGACGTTGCGCAGGCTGGCGATGATCGACGAAGGCCTCGTCGAAGGCGAGGCCGGGCTCGGGCTTGGCCTGGCGAGGACATCGGCCCTGGATCCCAAGACAGCGGCGCTGCTGCGCCTGGCGGTGCTGGTGGCCATCGGGTCACCGGCGGTGTGCCTGGACTGGAGCACCGGCCGGGCGCTGGCGGCGGGCGCGAGTGAGGACGAGATCGCCGACGTGCTGCTGGCGATCGCCGCGGTAGCCGGGCTCGGCCGGGTGGTCTGCGCCGCTCCCGAGGTGGCGACCGCGCTCGGCTATGACATCGCGGCCGCATTTGAGGAAACGGACGGTTACTGACAACTGTGGCACAGGAGGCAGGTGTGACGACTGGTGGCCAGCCGGGGCAGGGCTGGACCGTGGCTCTGCGGCGCCAGCCGGCCCGCATCGCGGACGGCCGGCCGCAGGGCGGCTACACCAATGCTTTTGAGCTCATCTGCTGCGAATGCGGTGACAATCCCTACCTGGATTACCGGCAGGTGTCACCCGGGCTTCAGCGGATCCGCGGACCGTACCCGATCGCGGCGGGCGTCGCAGCGTATGAAGAACACCTCCTGCGGCACCATGCGCGGCAGGCGGCTCACCCGGATCCAGCTGACCTGGACACCTGCCAGAAAGCTGGCGGGACGATCTAAGCGGGGAGGATTTGCCGTGAGTAAGGATTCGATGGATGTCCTGGTGGCCGGCTACCAGGATCTGGATGCGGCCCAGCGGGACTTCGATGTGCTATGCGGCCTGGTCAAGGACAAGCGGGTGAGGACCGGGTACGGCGTGATCTTGGTAGCTAAGGACGCCGGCGGGCACGTCACGCTGGCTGACACCGGCGATCAGCCGCTTCTGGCTCGCATCCCGCGACTGGGGACGTCACCCATTCGGGACGATGTCGCAGGCACGCAACGGCCCGTAGCTTCGCCCGTGCATCTGGCGCGCGGGGCATGCGCCGGCCTTCGTTCGTCGACGTGGGCAGGAGGAGACTGGTGATGGCACGCCACTTCACGGGCAAGATCTCGCCCGACATCCGCGACTCGGTGCCCGACTGGGACCCGTATCTCGCGCCGAAGGCACCGGAGGGCGCGCCGAACGTGCTGATCCTCGCGTGGGACGACCTCGGCTTCGCGACCATGGACACCTACGGCGGCCCGGTCGAATGCCCGACGATGCGCCGTATTGCCGAGCGGGGTGTGGTGTTCTCGAACTTTCACACGACCGCGCTGTGCTCGCCAACGCGCGCGTCGCTGCTGACGGGGCGTAACGCGACGAGCAACGGGATGGCGACGATCGCGGAGTTCTCGTCGGGCTTCCCCGGGATCTCGACCCGGATCCCGTTCGAGAACGGCTTTGTCTCCGAGGTGCTCGCCGAGCACGGGTACAACACCTATTGCATCGGCAAGTGGCACCTGACGCCCGGCGAGGAGGTCAATCTCGCGGCGTACAAGGGCCGATGGCCGCTGGGGCGGGGCTTCGAGCGCTTCTACGGCTGGCTGGGCGGCGAGACGAACTCCTATTACCCGGACCTTGTGCACGACAACCACACGGTCGAGCCGCCGGCCCGCCCGGAGGACGGCTATCACCTTGCCGACGACATGGCGGAGAAGGCGATTCAGTTCATCCAGGATGCCAAGGTCGTCGACCCCGACAAGCCGTTCTTCATGTACCTCGCGCCGCAGGCCGGGCACGCGCCGCACCTCGTGCCCCTCGAATGGGCCGACAGGTACAAGGGCAAGTTCGACCAGGGCTATGAGGCGATCCGGGCCGGGATCCTCGAGCGCCAGAAGGAACTCAAGTTGTTGCCGGCCGGTACCGACCTCTCGCCGATCAACCCGCACGGCGAGCCGCAGCGCACCTCGCCCGACGGCAAGCCGTGGCCGCTCATCGACACAGTGCGCCCGTGGGATTCGGCGTCAGCCGACGAGAAGCGCCTGTTCTCGCGCATGGCCGAGGTATTCGCGGGCTACATCTCCTACTACGACGACCGGATCGGCCGCGTCATCGACTACCTCGAGCAGTCGGGCCAGCTCGACAACACGCTGATCGTCGTGGTCTCCGACAACGGCGCCAGTGGCGAGGGTGGCCCCAACGGCACGTTCAACGAGTGGGAGTTCTTCAACGGCGTGCCGTCCACAACCGAGCGCACGCTCCCGCACATCGACGAGCTCGGCACGCCGGCGTCGAACAACCACTACAACACCGGTTGGGCGTGGGCTCTCGACACGCCGTTCCCGTACTGGAAGCGCTGGGCGGGATACGAGGGCGGTGTCGCGGACATGATGTTCGTGTCGTGGCCGAAGCAGATCCCGGCCTCGAAGGAGATCCGCCACCAGTACGTGCACGCGGTCGACGTCGTGCCGACGGTCTACGAGCTGCTCGGCATCGAGCCGCCCGAGGTGATCAAGGGCTACGTGCAGAGCCCGATCGAGGGTGAGAGCTTCGCGGCCGCGCTCACCGATGCCTCGGTTCCGGGCAAGGAGACGCAGTTCTACGCGATGCTCGGGCAGCGCTCGATCTACCACCAGGGGTGGCTTGCGTGCTCGGTGCACCCGCCCCTCGCGGGATGGGGCAACTTCGAGCACGACGAGTGGGAGCTCTACCACCTCGAGGTGGACCGCGCGCAGGCGAAGGACCTCGCTGCCCAAGAGCCCACCCGGCTGGAACAGCTCAAGCAGCTCTGGTTCTACTACGCGGGCATGTACAACGGGTTGCCGCTCGACGACCGCACCGCGCTCGAACAGGTGCTCGCGGACCGGCCGCGCGCTGCGGCGCCCCGCGATCAGTACGTCTTCTACCCGAACTGCTCCGACGTCCCCGAGGACGCCGGGCCGATGATCCCGGGCCGTTCGTACACGATCGCCGCCGGCGTCGACGTCGACTCCGCCGATGCTCAGGGCGTGCTCTGGGCCACAGGCGGCGTAGCCGGCGGCCATGCGCTCTACGTGAAGGACAGCAAGCTGCGCTACACGTTCAACTGGATCGGCAGCCACTACCAGGACGTGGTCGCCACCGCCAACATCGCTGCCGGCCACCACGTGTACGTGGCCGAGTTCACGGCAACGGGACGCAGCACCGACCCCGAACTCGCGGGAACCGCAGGGACGCTGACGCTCTATATCGATCAGGAGAAGGTCGGCGAACGCCAGATCGTGACCCAGCCCGGCTACTTCTGCATTACCGGCGACGGCACCTCGGTCGGGCGCGACAGCGCGTCGGCGGTGTCACCGGAATACGACGCACCGTTCCCGTTTACCGGCGGCACCATCGAGAAGGTCGTCGTCGACGTGAGCGGCGAGCACTACGTCGACCACGAGGCCCAGGTCATCGGATGGTTCATGAAGGACTGAGCGCCGAGACCGAAAGATCGGCCTCGTGTTCGACCTCAAGCCCGCGGCCCACGAGGACGAGAAGGCCGGCACGAATACGCGCAGATGCAAGCCATCGGCCAGGGAGCCGCCGGCTGAAGGGCGACAGAAATGACCCCGGCAACCACCGGCATCCGGACTCGGTGCATGGCAGCGCCCTGTTCGGCTACGTCGGCCACGGTTTCACCATCCGCCGGGGCGGATCATGCTCATGGCACTGCTGATGTTCCTGGGCGGAAGGGGTAGCTATGACTGCGAAGACTGAAGGTGGCGTGCCGGCGAGCCCCGCCGCGCGGGCGTCCGGTAATAGGTCAGTGCGGGCCGAGACAGTGGAGCAGCTGAGCCGCGCGGACCGGGTGGCCCGGGGGAAGGATGCCCGGGCGGTGACTCCGCTGGAGTCGCATGCCGAGTTCCAGCCCGACGGGTCGCGGGATCCGGTCGGGCTGCTGCTGAGCCAGGCTACGTCGCGGGTGCCAGAGCTGGTGCCGGTGCGGCACGGGCGGATGCTGGTGTCCCCGTTCACGTTCTACCGGGGCGCCGCGCTGCCGATGGCCGCGGACCTGGCCAGCACGGCCGCCTCGGGGCTGCGAGTCCAGCTGTGCGGGGACGCGCACCTGTCCAATTTCGGCGCGTTCGCCTCGCCAGAGCGCAACCTAGTCTTCGATGTTAACGACTTCGACGAGACCCTGCCGGGCCCGTTCGAGTGGGATGTCAAGCGGCTGGCCGCGAGCCTGGCCGTGGCCGGACGGGACAACGGGTTCCCAGCCAAGGCCCGGAGAAAGGTCGTCCTCGCGGGGGCCGAGGGGTACCGCACGGCGATGCTCGGCTTCGCGGGACAGACTTTCCTGGAGGTCTGGTATGCGCATCTGGACATTGAGCAGGCCATCGGCGAGTTCCGGTCTCAGATGAAGGCGAAGAGGCTCAAGGCCGCCGAGAAGCTGCTGGCCAAGGCGCACACCGCCGACAGCACGAAGGCGCTGCGCAAGCTGACCACTGTGGCCGAGGGGCGGCGGCGGATCATCAGCGACCTGCCGATGATTGTCCCGGTCGAGGAGGTCTTCGCGGACGTGCAGGCCGACGCGATTTACGAGCAGATCCGCGGCGTGCTGGGCAAGTACCGGCGCAGCCTGCAGTCCGACCGGCGGCACCTGCTGGAGCAGTTCACGCTGGTCCAGGTGGCCCGCAAGGTCGTCGGGGTCGGCAGTGTCGGCACCCGCGCCTGGGTCCTGCTGATGGACGCCTGTGACGGGGTCGAGCCGTTGTTCCTGCAGGCCAAGGAAGCCCAGCCATCCGTCCTGGCGGAGTACTGCGGCCGCAGCCAGTACACCAACCAGGGCGAGCGCGTCGTGGCGGGGCAGCACCTGATGCAAGCCGAAAGCGACATCTTCCTCGGCTGGACCCGCGTCCCCAACCCCCTCGACGGGGTGGACCGTGACTTCTACGTCCGCCAGCTGAAGGACTGGAAATTCTCCGCCCCGATCGAGGCAATGATCCCCTCCGGCATGACCGTCTATGCCCGGCTGTGCGGGTGGACCCTGGCCCGGGCGCATGCCCGCTCCGGGGACCGCGTCGCGCTGGCCGCTTACCTTGGCGGCTCGGACACGTTCGACCAGGCGATCGCCGGCTTCGCCGAAACCTACGCCGACCAGAACGAGCGCGACTACGCCGCGCTCAAGGCCGCCGTGAAGGACGGCAGAGCCCAAGCCACCACCGAGATCTGAAGACCGGACCCTGGTTCCGCTCATCAATCCGTAACGGGAAACATGGAAGGCCCGCGCCATGGCTGACGTCACCACCGATATGGACGCAGAGCACGCCGGATCGCTCGGGCGCCGCTACCTCATCCAGTTCGAGGAAGACACCCTCCGCCAGCGGCCGCTGTGGATCCGGCTGATCATCGAGTTCCTGGGCACGTTCGTGCTGGTGACGGTGGCGGCCGGATCCGGGGTGATCAACCATTACGCAGGCGGCAGTCCCATCAGCCGGGCCGCGGCGGTGATCGCGCCCGGGGCAGTGGTCATGGCCATGATCTACGCCTGGGGGCCGCTGTCAGGACTGCACATCAACCCGGCCGTGACCTTCGGCTTCACCGCCCGCGGAGTGTTCCCCCGCAAATGGGTGCTGCCCTACTGGGTGGTCCAGTTCGCCGGAGCTATCTGTGCCGCCCTGTTCCTGCAGCTGATGTTCGGGGACGTCAGCGCAGGCGGGAACTACCCGATCGCCACCCACGGCGGCCAGTGGAAATCGCTGGTGATGGAAACCGTGCTCACCGCGATCCTGGTCAGCATCATCCTCAACACCGCCACCGGGAACCGCAGCATCGGCCACAACGCCGCCATCGCGGTCGGCTCGACCGTCGCGCTGCTCGGCCTGTTCGCCAGCCCCATCAGCGGCGCCTCGATGAACCCGGCCCGCACCCTCGGCCCCGACATCGTCGGCAGCAACTACACCGGCTGGTGGGTGTATATCGCTGGCCCGGTGATCGGCGCCGCCATCGCCGTTGCGATCATCATGGCCGTGCGCGGGCTGCCGAAAAAGGAAGAGCGCGCGGCCGCCGAAGGCGGCGACCTGCCGATCCTCGGCGCCGCATCTCCGTCTCAGGATGGCCACTGAGGCAGGCCGCCGTCCGCCCTGCCAACCCGGCATCGACGATGAGCACGGCTGAACCGCCTCAGAGCCCGGTCACCGAAGCAGTCCGCAGCCTGGAGGTGCGCTGGATCTTCCCGGGCCAGCTGGAGGCTGCGGTGGCCCGATGGTTCGGGCGGTTCCCGGCCGCGGCGGAGTCACGCGAGGACACCTACCTGCTGGATCCGCATCTGCCCGGGCTGTCGGTGAAGGTCCGCGGGGGCGGGGCGCTGGAGGTGAAGGCCTACCGGGGGAGCCCGGGGATCCTCGAGGTGGCGGGCCGCGCCCGCGGGCGGATGGAGTCGTGGCAGAAGTGGTCCTTTCCGTTCAGCCCGCTCCGGCCCGGCAGCGGCGACCCGGCCGGCTGGCGGCCGGTAGCCAAGCGGCGGCGGATCAGCCGGTTCTCACTGGCCGGCGGGCAGATCGTGGCGCGCCCCCCGGGCCCGGGCCACCAGCCGCGGTGCGAGGTGGAACTCACCGAGGTCCGCACGTGTGGCCAGGACTGGTGGACCCTGGGGTTCGAGGCGACCGGTCCCGCCGATCTGCTGCACACCGCACTCGTGGCCACTGCTGCGTTCGTGTTCACCCAGGCGCTGCCCGGTAGTGCGGAGCCCGGCCCGGATGAATCCAGGTCCTATGCGGAGTGGCTGGGCCAGCGGCCGGGCGTCGACAGTGACGCCGGCGCCTGAAGGCTGTCGCTCTGCCGAGCCGGCTGGTCCGCTGTTCCACTCGCCGCGCCCACCACGATCCGTCCGCTTGCCTCGTCCCGACAGTGCCAGCGTTCACGAATACCGAGCGGCTGGCGTTGGCAGGATTCTTCGCGGGATACAGCGGCCTGACCCGCGCGGCGTAACGAGCTGGACTTGCGGCAGTATGCGAGCTGGTATCAGCAGCACCACCTGCGCCCGTGTGGTGGGAGCCCTTCCGGATCGCCGATCGGCCCTGGCGTCCACTCCAGGGGGCAGGGCAGCCGTGAGAGTGCTCCGACGACGTGCTTCCGCTGCCGGGGTGTTCTCGGGGCTGCTGAGATTGCTCAGTCGTCGATCTCCTGCCAGACCGCTTGCTCGTCGTGCTTCTCCCAGTCGGCGCCTGGCAGCGCGATGGCCCAGCTCGTCCATGTCCCGGCCGGCTGAGCTGGCGCGGTCCGCACTCTGGCGCGGACGGCCATGCCGGGCGTGAGTTCCACGGGCGAGCGTAGCGGGGCGGTCGTCATCCCCCAGTGCGTCGGCGGATCGCCGGGCCCCACCGACAGCGAGATGCCGGGCGCGAGCTGGGCGCTGAACCACAGTGCGAGCGCGTTGGCCGTTCCGTGGTCGCGGACGGGGAGCACCGTCTCGGCTTCGTGCGGCCCCTGTGCCCGCTGAAGCGGGATCAGGCCGGCGTCCGTCGTCCACAGTCGGCTCGCCGCCGAGCGCTTGTCACGCGCCGCGAGGTGCCGGAAGGTGCCGGAATAGTGGATCTCGCTGACGGTCTTCCCGACCAGGTCGTCGAACCTGAGGCCGTACGGGTTGCCCCGCAGGAACTCCACCATCTCGCCAAGGTAGCGGTCGTGTACCAGCGCGGCCCACGCCATGACCAGGCGGGGGATCATGACCCCGCCCGGCTTGAGCCAGCGGTCACGGGCGACGATGACCGGACCGAGCATCCCTTCGTCGATCCCGAACCCGCCGAGCCACTCCGAGACGATCACATCGACACGTTCCGGCAGCTCGATGTCCACGACGTCGCCGTGGATCACTTCGACGATCTCCGCGACCCCGTTCGCGGCGGCAAGCTCCTGCGCCAGCACCGCGGCCGACGTCCGCTCCACCGCGTAGACGCGCGCAGCACCCGCCCGCGCCGCGAACACGCTCAGGATGCCGCTTCCGGCGCCGACATCGAGAACGACGTCGCCGGGGCGCACCACCGAGTCGATCGCGCGCCGGAACGCCTCGGTGCGAACGCGGTCGCAGATCATCGTCCGGTGTACCTCGAACTCCGCGTACATCGGGTCCGGCGGGTTCCTGATCGGCGTCCGCACGTCAGCATCGTAGCCCGCTGGGTGATTCGTGCACCTCGGGGTCTTTGCTCCAGGGGCGCGCTCAATCGAGCGTGCGCGTGACAGAATGCGGATAGTTCGTGTCGGTTTGGTGATGCCGACGATGGACGCGCACTGCCCCGACAGACGCAGGTCGGCCGAACGAACGGGAAAGGAGTTCTCCATGGGTTTCAGGCGACGGGTAAGGCGGCGGGCGCTGATTGTCGGAGTGGCGGGCGGAGCGGCGATGGCTCACCACGCGGCCACGAAGGCCGGGGAGCAGCAGGAGGCCGTCGACCAGGCGCCTCCCGACGACGGCCAGGATCAGGCGCAATATGCGCCGCCTGCGGCGGACCCGGCCGACGAGATCGAGCACCTCGCGCAGTTGCACGCCTCGGGCGCGCTCTCAGACGAAGAGTTCACGGCGGCCAAGGCGAAAATACTCGGGACCTGAACGCACGTCGGATTGCCAAAGACGTTGAACAGATCGTGGCGACAGGGAGAGGGGCTGCAATGAGCGAATCGCGCAAAGAGGTGCTGTTGAAGGCGCTTGAGGCCGAGGCCGGTGACGCATCG
>JBKQQQ010000165.1:0-6344 GCA_052144275.1 Streptosporangiaceae bacterium | reverse complement strand
TCGCCGACGACCCGCCCCAGGCCCCGCACGCCCTCGCCGGGGCCGTGACTGGCGTGCTCGCGGCGACGGTCGCGATAGGCGCGTCTCAGCTCGCCGCAGGCCTCACCGTTCCGCAGAGCTCGCCGGTACTCGCGGTCGGCCAGGCCGCGATCGACCTCACGCCGCCGCCGGTCAAGAACTTCGCCATCTCCGCGTTCGGCGCCGACGACAAGACCGTGCTGCTCGGCGGCATCCTGGTGGTGCTCGCCCTGTACGCGGCGGTGGTCGGGATGGTGGCGGTCCGCCGGCTCACGTTCGGCATGTGGGGGCTCGCACTCTTCGCCTTCCTCGGCCTGGCGGCCGCCCTGACCAGGCCCAACTCGACGCCGGAATACATCGTGCCGACCCTGGCCGGCGCTGCGGCGGGAGCGTTCGCGCTGGCCCGGCTGGCCCGCGCGGCGACCAGGCTCAGCCCTTCTCCGGCCCGAGCGCGCCCGGTCGGCAGGCCGGACCGGCGCGGCTCCCGGACGGCCGGCCCCACCGCCGTTCCGTCCGGTCCCCCGGTCTCGCCGGAGGCCCTGACCCCGCCGGATCTTCCCGCGGCGCCGGACGCCCCGGCTCGTCCAGCGGAACCCGCTGCGGAGACGTCGGCCTACTCCTTTACTTACCTTCCCAATCCAGACGATCAGGGGCCGTCGCGCTGGCCCGAGCGGCGGCGGTTCCTGGTAGCCAGCGGGATAGCCGTGGCCGCCGCGGCCGTTGGCACGGTCGCCGGGCGGGAACTGATCACGCGGCGCAACGTCAGCCAGGCGCGGGCCGCCCTGCGGTTCCCCCGGCCCGCGGTTCCCGCACCGCCGATTCCGGCCGGGAGCAACCTGAACATCCCGGGCCTCAGCTCGTTCATCACCCCGAACGACAGCTTCTACCGCGTCGACACCGCCCTGCTCCTGCCCCAGGTTGATCCGGCGACCTGGCAGCTGCGGATCCACGGCATGGTCCAGCGCGAGGCCACCATCACCTTCGCCGAACTGCTGAAGCGCCCGCTCATCGAGGACTACGTGACGCTCACCTGCGTGTCCGACCCGGTGAGCGGGCCCTACGTGGGCAACGCCAAATGGCTCGGCGCCAGCCTGGCCGCCCTGATTAGGCAGGCCCGCCCCCTGGCGGGCGCCAGCCAGCTGCTGTGCACCTCGGTCGACGGGTTCACCTCGGGCACCCCGCTGGAGGTGGTGCTGGACGGCCGGGACGCGCTGCTCGCCGTCGCGATGAACGGCACGGCGCTGCCTGTCGAGCACGGTTTCCCGGCGCGGATGGTGGTACCCGGCTTGTACGGCTACGTGTCCGCGACCAAGTGGGTGACCGACATCGAGGTCACCACCTTCGCGGCAGCCTCGGCCTACTGGGTGCAGCGCGGCTGGTCGCAGCAGGCGCCGATCAAGACCGAGTCCAGGATCGACGTGCCCGCGGGCGGCGCGTCGCTCCGCCCGGGGCTCACGCCGGTGGCCGGGGTGGCGTGGGCGCAGCACAAGGGCATCGCCGCCGTGGAGGTCAGGGTCGACCGTGGCGCGTGGCACGAGGCGCGGCTGGCCACGGTGCCCGGCATCGACACGTGGCGGCAGTGGGTATGGGAGTGGCCCGCGACACCGGGCAACCACCTGCTTGAAGCCCGCGCCACTGACCAGACCGGCTACACCCAGACCCCGGTCCAGGCCCAGCCGCCGCCCAACGGCGCGTCCGGCTACCCCTCCGCCGCCGTCACCGTCCGCAGTTCCTGATAGCAGCGCTGGTGAAGGGGCGGGTACCGTGGACGCAGCGTCTATTCGCGACTTTCCGTCATGACAGCACCCCCCGACATCGCCGGTGACCAGGCTCGGCACTCTCGCACCCTCGCCGGGGCTGTTTCCGGCGTGCTCGCGGCAGCCGTCGCCATGGGCGCCGCTCAGTTCGCTTCTGGCCTCGGCGTTCCGCAGAGCTCACCAGTGCTCGCGGTGGGGCAGGCCGCCATCGATCTCACGCCGCCGCAAGTCAAGGACTTCGCCATCTCCACGTTCGGCGCCCACGACAAGACCGTGCTGCTCGGCGGCATCCTGGTGATCCTGGCCCTGTACGCGGCCGTGGTCGGGATGCTCGCGGTACGCCGGCTCGCCTTCGGTCTGTGGGGGCTCGCGATTTTCTCCTCCATCGGCCTGGCCGCCGCCCTGACCAGGCCTACCGCCACGGCGGGATATGTAGTCCCCACCCTGGTGGGGGCCGCCGCGGGCGCGGTCGCGCTGACCTTGCTGGCCCGCGCGGCGGGCAGGCTCGGCTCTCCTCTGGACGCCCTATTCCCTTTCGACCTGCACCCTGAGCTGACCGACCCGGCTCAGCCAGCCGACCAGGCACGGCCGGCCGGGCCCGAACGGCCGCCCGACACGGCCTACGTCGCAGAACCTACCGTCCGTTCAGGCCCGGCCTACTCCTTTACCCCTTTGGCCCATCCGGACGACCAAGCACCGTCCCGCTGGCCCGCGCGGCGGCGGTTCCTGATCTCGAGCGGCGCAGCTGCAGCTGTCGCCGCGTTCGGGACGGTAGCCGGAAGAAACCTGATCGATGAGCACAACATCGCCTCGGCGCGGACCGCCATACGGTTCCCCCGACCCGCGGTTCCCGCACCGCCGCTTCCCACGGGCAGCAACCTGAATATCCCTGGCCTGAGCTCGTTCATCACTCCGGATGACAGCTTCTACCGCGTCGACACCGCCTTGCTCACGCCCCAGGTTGATCCGGCCACGTGGCGGCTGCGGATCCACGGGATGGTGCAACGCGAGGTCACCATCACCTTCGCCGAGCTGCTGCGGCGTCCGCTCATCGAGGCCTACGTGACGCTCACCTGCGTCTCGAACCCGGTGGGAGGGCCCTACGCAGGAAACGCCAAATGGCTGGGCGCGAGCCTGGCCGCTCTGATCAGGCAGGCCCGCCCCCTGGCGGGCGCCGACCAGCTGCTGTGCACCTCGATCGACGGGTACACCTCAGGCACCCCGCTGCAGGTCGTGCTCGACGGCAGGGACGCCCTGCTCGCTGTGGCAATGAACGGCACGGCGCTGCCCGTCGTGCACGGTTTCCCGGCGCGGATGGTGGTGCCCGGGCTTTACGGCTATGTGTCTGCGACCAAGTGGGTCACCGACATCGAGGTCACCACTTTCGCGTCGGCCTTTGGCTATTGGGCGCAGCACGGCTGGTCGCAGCAGGCGCCGATTAAGACCGAGTCCAGGATCGACGTGCCCGCCGCCAGCGCGTCACTCGCCCCGGGCCTGACGCAGGTGGCGGGGGTGGCGTGGGCGCAGCACAAGGGCATCGCCGCCGTCGAGGTACGAGTCAACGCCGGCCCGTGGCACGAGGCGCGGCTGGCCGCGGTACCCGGTATCGACACGTGGCGGCAGTGGGTCTGGGAATGGCAGGCCGCGCCGGGCAATTACCTGATCGAAGCCCGCGCCACCGACGCGACCGGCTATACCCAGACCGCCGCCCAGGCCCTGCCGCCCCCGAACGGCGCTTCTGGCTACCCCAACGCAGAAGTCACCGTCCGCAGCTCCTGAAAGAGGCCTCGCGTGATCGTGGGTGGTTACTGCCCCGATAAGGGCAGCAACGGCCCACTATAAATGCGGGCCCTTGACTCGTGAGAGGCATGGGCAGCCGGGACGCCACCAGGTCGAGAAGGGCAGGGCGTCTAGAACGAGTGGGGCCGAAGTGAGCGGATCGACGCCGTTTTGCAGACGGGCCGACTAGACGCGGACCGCCGCCCTGGCCCAGGCGCTCCAAACAGTAGCTCCGGTTAGCCCTTCGCCGCCGTCATCGGCCGAGGCACCGGTCAGGCCTCTGCGACCGTCATCGGCTGCGGGGCCTTGGTTCGGGACTCCTCGCCGACGGCGGTGAGGTTGGCGGCCATCTCTTCCAAGGCCTGCTCGAAGGCGGCGAGCCGAGCGGCGGGGATTCCGCGGGTGGCCACGGCGATGACCTCGTGACCGGCCGCCGCCAGGTCCCCTTCCAGAGCGCGGGCCCGCGGTGTCAGCTGATACCGGATGCGACGGCCGTCATCGGGATCGGGCTCGTCGCGGACGAGGCCGTCGCGTCTCATCCGGGCCAGCGTCTTAGCCATGGTCGACTGGTCGACGTCGGCGACCTCGGATAGCTCGCGCTGCGTCTGCCGGTCCCGCTCGTACAACGCGAGCAGCGCGGGGAACTGCCCGGGTACCACCCCGTAAGCAGCGATGCGGTTGCGCAGGGCGACCTCGAACAGACGGGCCAGCCGGTTGACCTGATAGCCGACGGAGGATGCGGGCCGAAGCGGCTCGGTGGTCATGCTCCAGTGTCCACCATCTCCGGGCGCCGGGCCGGCCTCCGGGGCCGGGTCAGGCCGCGGCCATCGCGGAAGTTAAGAACCAGCAACGTGAGGTTGAGCGAGCCGGCCAGTATTTCGGCGATCTCCAGGGCGGTCACGACGCCGCCCGCGGAAGCACTCGCGGTCAGGTCATCGAGGATCAGCGCGCACGGGACAAGCACCACGATCCCGGCCGCGGCGATGATCCGCATGCGCCGCTCCTTACGGCGGATGACCGCGGCCCTGGAGTTCCGCGCCAGACGGCGCCCGCTCAGCGCGGCGGTGGCCAGGCAGCCGATGAGCACGGGCAGCCCGAACACGATCCACTGCCGCACGATATGGACGTCGCCCGCGGTCCCGATCAGTTCGGTGACCGCACTCGAAACCAGGAACGTCGCGATGAGCGCGAGCGCGCCTGCCGCGGCAGCTAGGTGTGTGCGGACTAGGGAGGACCTCGGCATACCCACCTCCAAATATATGGCTTGCCATGATTATTACATGGCAAGCCATATATTTCTACAGGGCACCGTAAGCTGTGGGCGAGGCCGCGATGCACTTTCACGGCGGGGAAGCTGGCCGCCGGGAATACCGCGCGAGGAGAGGATGCCGCAGGGGCGGGAATGCCGCAGGGGCGAGGTGCCTGTGATCAGGGCGGATAGACCGGTCCGTTCGGGATAAGGATCGTTGAGATTCGAGCAGGTCCCGGAAGGTGCGGCCGAACAGGTACGCGTCACCTGGCCAGCGGGACGATACGTAGTTGCGGTCGTGGACGACGAAGGCCGGGCGGTCGTCGGCGGCGGTGCCGCGCGCGGACAGCGTGACCGGCCCGCGCTCGAACTGGGCGTCCGGGTCCCCCAGGGCGGCCCGCACCTCGTCCTCGACGTAGGCGGGATAGGTGCGGTAGTAGCGGCCGAGCCGCCACGCGGTGGCCAGGTAGGCCGAACGCTCCATGTACTTCGGCAGGCAAGTGGTGCGCCGGCTGGCCAGCACGCTGCGGCCGGTGGCCGGGTCGCGGGTGCGCGCCAGCACCAGCACGCCGTGGCAGATCGCGCCGACCGGCCGGTTCAGCCGCCAGAACCGGCCGACCTGCTCGCTGAGCACCGGCGAGCCGAGATACTGCCGCATGCCCGGAGCGTGCCCGCCCGGCAGGATCAGCCCGTCAAAGCCGCCCGGATCCAGGTCAGCCCACGCCACCGTCGAGCCGAACTCCGGAGTCCCGATCAGCTCGTAGTACAGCTTCCTGGCCTCGGCGGCTGCCCCGAGCTGGCCGAACAGGACGCCGGTGAGCAGCCGGGGATCCGCGGCCGGGGCCGTGCCCGCCTTCTCGGTGGCGAAGACGACCTGGTGGCCGGCGTCGCGCAGGGTCGCCCACGGCACCGCGACCTCGGTGACGTCGAAATCCCGGTCCGGAAGCGGCAGCAGCACGCGCACCGGGCCATCATCTCATTAGCTAACGTAAGGCAGATGCGGAGAAACGGAGGCCAAATGAGCGCCGACGCTGAGTTCGCCGGGCTGGCGCGGGAGTACCTGGACGACCGGGCCGAGCGGCATCCGGACATCGCCACCGGGCTCGGCGATCACCGGTTCGATGCGCGCCTGGCGGATCCTTCGGCGCAGGCCCGCGACGATGAGCGGCGCGCGCTTGACGGCGGGGCCGCGCGGCTCGCCGCCGTCGATCACGGCGCCCTGTCGGCCGAGCACCGGGTGGACGCCGCGATGATGGCGGACAGCGTGGCACGGCGGGTGTTCGAGCTCGACGAGCTGCGCGAGCACACCTGGAACCCGCTGCAGGCCAACCCGGGCAAGGCGATCTACCAGCTGCTGGCCAGGGACTTCGCGCCGCTGCCCGACCGGCTGGCTTCGGTCGGCGGGAGGCTGGCCGCCATTCCCGCCGTGCTGGCCGAGGCCCGCCGGCAGCTCGGGCGCATGCCCCGGGTCCACACCGAGACCGCGATCGGGCAGTTCGACGGCACGATCGCGCTGGTCAGCAAGGAGATCGACGCCGCGC
>JBKQQQ010000164.1:0-2897 GCA_052144275.1 Streptosporangiaceae bacterium | reverse complement strand
TCGTCGCCGGCGTCGGCGGCGGGCAGCGCGTCCACCGCGGCGCGCACGTCGACACCGGCCTCTGCATGGTCCACGTGCGCCGAGGCCAGCCGCTCGACGGGAACGGCCTCGCCGATCAGCACCCGGGCAGGCTCTTTGTCTCGTGCGTCCAGCTTCACGTGGTCGGCTGGGATCTCGGCGGCCAGCACTACCCGGCGGGACGGCGCGGCCGGATCTTGTGCGAGCAGCCGCAGGGAGGCACGGGCCGCCTCCGTCATCGCGGTGTACTCGAGCTCTTCCTCGTCGCCGCTGGCGTACGCCTCACGCAGCGAGGGTGTGACGGCGAACCCGAGCACCGGGCCTGGGCCGATCTGGCCGGCCCGCAGAACCTGGGCCAGTGCCGGAAGCGTCGAAGGCAGGAACACGCGCATGGTGCCCCAGAGTCTGCCACAGCCGGCCGGGCCTCAGCTAAGCAAGTCGTCGCCCGGTTGGTTCCGGGGCTGGTCGTGGTCCGGCTCCGGCGGCCCGTCGGCCGGCCCGGGTGTGCTGACCGGGCCCGGCGCGTCGGCCACGCCGCTCGCGGTGAGGGCGGTGACCACGGTCCTGACGGCCTCGTCGAGTGGCACGTGCTCCCAGAGCCGGACCACGGTCCAGCCGGCCAGGATCAGCGCCGCGTCGTTCACCCGGTCGCGTTCGACGTTCTTGATCAGCTTCGGGCCCCAGTACCACTCGTTGGCCCTCGGCTTGGACCCGTGCTCCGGGCAGGCGTGCCAGAAGCAGCCGTCCACGAAGACGGCCACCTTCCGCGCGGTGAACGCGATGTCCGGCCGGACCCGCCTGCCGCTGTCCAGATCGAGCCGGTAGTCCTTGCGGTAACGGTAGCCCAGCCGGTGCAGGGCGTGCCGTAGCGCCAGTTCTGGCTTGGTGTCCGTCCGCCGGTTGGCCTTCATGTTCGCCGAACGACCCTGGCTGGACGGATGCGGATAGTCCGCCACGCCCCACAGGCTAGTCCGGATCGGCGGCATCGCGCCCGCCGGTTACCGCATCGTGTTGCCAGCCCCAGGGGTTACCGGTCCAGGGCCGGCCGGCCCTGGCCGTGGACCTGGCCCTGGCCCTGGCCGTGGACCCGGACCCGGACCCGGACCTGGACCGTGACCCGGACCTGGACCTGGACCTGGACCTGGACCTGGACCTGGACCTGGACCTGGACCGTCGAGCGTGACGCCGAGCAGGTCCTGCAGCGCCGCCGCGGTCTGCGCCGCCTCGGTGTGGTGCACGCCGGTCATGCCGCATGCGGCGGCGGCGGCCACGTTCGCCTCGATGTCATCGATGAAGACGCACTGCTCCGGCTCCAGGCCCAGGATCTTCGCCGTGTGCAGGAAGATTTCCTCCTCCGGCTTGCGCATGCCGCACTCTCCGGAGATCACCACCGTGTCGAACAGGCCAGGGAAGTCCGCGCGCGGGTACTCGGCGCACCCCCAGGAATTGGACAGCAGCGCGGTACGCAGGCCGGCGTCGCGCAGCGCGCGGATCATGTCGTACATGGCGGGAACCCGCGCGCTGGCCGCGAACATGCGCTGCAGCAACCCCTCGGCCGCGACTGCCCCGCCGTCGACGCGGAACAGTTGAGCGGCCAGGATCTCCTCGAACTCGGCGCCCGAGCACTCGCCGCGCTCCAGCGCGTGAATGGGGTTCCGGCTGCCGTTCGGGTCGTAGGCATCGGAGACCCACGCCCGCATCACGGTCCGGTAGCTGTCCCAGTCGATGCCGTCCGCCTGGATCCAGGCCTGGACCGTGGTCAGGATCGGGGTCGTCAGCACTCCGCCCCAGTCCGTGATGACACCCCGGAATTCCGTACCATTAATCACAATAACAATTTTAAACGCTTATTCGTCTAATCGGAGAACGTCGCTCGTCCAGCCGGTGAAAGATCCGTAACCAGGCAGGACGCCGAAATGTCGGTGGCCTGAGGTACAAACGAGTCCAGCCGGAGCCTGATGCGAACGCGGCCGCCAGGGCGTTCGCGGCCGTTCGCATTCTCCGGATCTGGAAGACGAAACATGCCGTCGAGCATCCTCACGCCTGACCCGCCGACCGCCCCCGGCCAGCGCACCCCGCCCGAGCCACTAGCCGCTCCCGGCCACCCCATCCCACCCGAGCCACTAGCCGCTCCCGGCCACCCGACCACGCCCGAGCCACTGGTTCCACCCGGCCACCCCAGCCCAAGCGAGCCGCCCGCATCCCCCGGGCTGCGGCTCGTCACGGTCCCCGCGGGCTGGCCACCGTACGACTGCGAGAGCCACGGTGCCGCGTGCCCGGCGGCGCGCGAAGCGGCCACGACCAACCCGCACATCAGTCGCCGCGCGCCCGCACCGGCCAGAGCATCCGGGCCGGCCGCGCTATCCCCGGCACCGGGCCAGGCCACCGCGTTGCCCAGGCAATTCGCCCAGGTGATCGTGGAGATACTGGCGGGCTCTCGGCCACTGAGGCAGACCGTCGGCTGGACGACGGACCGCGTGCGGGCCCAGATCGGTGACCTCACCCAGTTGGTCGCCTCGGAGCAGCGACCCAGAATCCGGCGCATCGTGGCGTCGCAGCCCGCGGCTTCGGTCGTGGAGATGACAGTCATCATCAGCTTCGGCCCGCGATCGCGGGCGCTGGCCATACGCTTCGAGCACATGCCCGCGCGTCAGCCCGCGCCTGGCCGGCCGGCCCGCCCAGCGCGATGGCTCTGCACCGAAATCGAGACTGGCTAATCCGGCATCCGCGCGATCGCGGCACCGCAGGCCCCGCGGCTAGGCGTCCGGGCGCATCCGGGGGTCGCCGTGGCAGCGCTTGAACTTGCGGCCAGAACCGCAGGGGCAGGGATCGTTACGCCCGACGTGGGCGAAGTCGTCGTTCCCGGCCGGGCCCTGGCT
>JBKQQQ010000163.1:0-2707 GCA_052144275.1 Streptosporangiaceae bacterium | reverse complement strand
CGGGCTGGCCGTCGAGCCGTGGGGGCGGCAGGGTAGGCACGGCCCTGGTGGGCGGCCCGGAGCAACGAGAATCGTTGCATGGACATCCGGCAGTTGGAGTACTTTCTCGCGATTGTGGACCATGGGGGGTTCAACCGGGCGGCGTCGGTGCTGTATGTCTCGCAGCCGTCTCTGTCCCAGGCGGTCCAGGCGTTGGAGCGCGACCTGGGCGGCAAGTTGTTCCACCGGATCGGCCGGCGCGCGGTGCTCACCGAGGCGGGGCAAGCGCTGATCGATCCGGCCCGGGCGGCGGTACGCAGTCTGGAGACCGCCCGGGCCAGGGTGGCTGCCGTACACGAGCTGCGTGCTGGCCGGCTGGATGTGGCGGCGATGCCCTCGCCGGCGGTGGAGCCTCTGACCAGGATGATCCGCGCCTTCACCGGGCGTTATCCGGGGGTCTCGGTGGTTATCAGGGCCGCTTTCACCTCGCGGGATGTTGTCGAGATGGTGCGAACCGGCGCTGTCGAAGTGGGGCTGCTGGCGACCTCGGGCCGGTTGCCGGACAAGGAGGTTGCCTCGCATCCCGCCGGGGAACAGCGCTTCGTCCTGGTGACGCCCTCGGACGGGCCGTTCGCCGGCCGACAGTCCGTATGTTGTGAGGAGATGGCCGGGCACCGGCTGATCGTGGGGCAGCCGGGCACGGGAATGCGCGCGTACGTCGACGGCCTGCGCGAACGCGGCATCGCCTTCACGATCGCGGCCGAGACCGAGCACCGGGTGGCGATCCTTCCTCTGGTGCTGGCGGGGGTGGGGCTGGCGGTGGTGACGGATTCCTGGCGGGCCATGGCCGAACGCGCTGGTGCCCGGGTCCTGGACATCGAGCCGAAGAGCACGCTGACCATCGGACTGATCAGCCGCCGCACCGAACTATCACCGGCAGCCCGGGCGTTCGTGACCAGTGCCCTGGACGGCAACGGTGGCTGATAGGCGCGGCCTATAAGGCAGATCGCAACTGCGTCTTGGACGGCCACCCGGGCCGATTGCTGGAATAGACGCATGACGAACCATCGCATCGCGCTGATCCCTGGCGACGGCATCGGCACCGAAGTCCTGCCCCCGGCGCGGCAGATCCTGGATGCCGTCGGCCGCCGGCACGGCTTCGGCTTTTCCTCGCCCCTCGGACACAGAGACCGCTGCGATTTCCCCTAAACCAGGCATCGCTTGAACACGCGGGCCTGGCCGCCCGCCAGGCGCGGCCGTCTGCTGTCCGCCAGGCATGGCCGTTGCCCGCGCCAAAGGCAAGCTAAAGGCAAACAGCCCGAGCTCACACCCGCCAGCAAGCCGAACTCGCCCGTATGCACGCCACCGGCGAATACACCATCGCCGACTCATGGAAGTCTTCTCCGTCGGCCGCGCCACCGTCTATCGGACCATCGAGCGCCAGGCGAGCCTCCCAAGAATCGAGCGCCAGGCGAGCCTCCCAAGAACAGCGCGCCCAAGAAATCTTTTCCTGACACCGTCGATGCCAGGCCAGTCCTTAGGCGGTGTCCTGTGGAGTGAGCAAAAGGCCCCACCGGCTCAGTTTCTTTGGCCGGAGCGTAAGGTGGCCGCCACGCCGGGGCCCACGCTGAAGGAGCGCGGAAGAGGGGTTCCGCACGGTAACGGTAGCCCTCTCGATCCCATGAATCTCGCCTCATGCATCGCCTTGACCTGGAACAAGTGGTAAGGATTCCGCACGGACGTTAAAGGAGGGGGCTCTCGGCCGCGACTGATGGCAAACCTCGTCGGGTGAGCCGGCGGGAAGACACAGGCCGGGCTGTCTGAAGATCCTTTTCCCGTAGATATTGACAATTGCTCTTGGCCCGTCTCAAGGTGACATCATCTAGCAGCAAACTGGCGCGAAGCGGGTCAGGGTCACCGGATGCTGTAACCGGAGGCGCCGAAAGGCGATGAGCTGACCCTAGGGGGGGTGGGTGTGACGACGAACGGACCGTGGAATTTTTGGGAAGAGAGTGACGCCATAGGGCCAGGTATGTCTGGGCTCATAGAGCTAGGTGAGCCTGTAAGGATAGGCGAGCCTGCGCTGCCGCTTCTGCGACCAGCCCTTAGCCCACCTAAGACGTGCCCTCTCGCAAATGCAGAGTGTCCCCTCGGGGAGAGCAACTCTCACCTCATGGAGAACAACTCTAAGCCGCTGTAACCCTTTAGAGGGAACTACCGCGGTAGTAGAAGGCCACTGCGGCCGCGACCACCGCGATGATGGGCGCGAAGATGATCTCCAGCAGGCGGGTGAGGTTGTCGATGTTCCGGCCGAGCCAGAGGGTCACGAAAGAGGCCACCACGACGAAGGCCAGGAGCGCGATCGCGCAGAGCGCGATGTGATACCGGGACCTGGCCAGGTGGGTCGGCTTGCCCTGTTCCGGGGAGGCGATCCGCGGCGGCGCAGAGCCTAGCCACACCGGCGCGGACAGTTCCCCCTCCGCGGATTCAGCGTCCAGCACGGCAGGCCCGGACACGGCAGGCCCGGACACGGCAGGCCCGGACACGACAGGCTCAGAAAGGCCTTCCGCCGCCGCGGCCGCCGCGGCCGGCGGCCGGCCGTTGCTCCTGCTCCTGGGCCGGGCCGCCGACGTCGCGGTGCCCGGCGGCTTGGCCGGGACGCTCCCGCGGCGGTACTGGCGGGATCCGGGCGGCCGGGACGCTGCCGGGGACGCGTCGTCGCCGGCGG
>JBKQQQ010000162.1:0-3041 GCA_052144275.1 Streptosporangiaceae bacterium | reverse complement strand
CCGACCGCCGGGCCGGTCGATAGCCTGGAGGTGCGCTGGATTGTTCCCGGCCAGCTGCCGTCGGCGATGCTCGAGTGGTTTGCACGTTTTCCGGCCGGGACGGAAACCCGGCAGGACGCCTACCTGCTTCAGCCGCGGTTGCGGGGGCTGTCAGTGAAGCTGCGGGACGGCAGTGCCCTGGATGTGAAGTCTTACCTCGGCAGCCCGGGAGTCCTCGATCTGCCCGGCGGCGGCCGTGGCCGCCTGGAGTCGTGGCGCAAGTGGTCATTTCCCAGTGGTTTGCCTGGCCCTGGCGGCGCTGACCTGCCGGGCTGGGTCGTCGTCGGCAAGACCCGGTGCGGCAGTTGGTTCCCGCTGGCCAGCAGCCCGGATCTGGCGCAGGTTCGGCCGCCAGCTGCCGTGGCGGGGTGCATGGCGGAACTCACCGAGGTATGGGTGCGCGGTGAACAGTGGTGGTCGGTGGGGTTCGAAGCGGCCGGCCCCGTGCGCCTGCGGCGCGGCGCCCTTGAGCACGCCGCCGGCCTGGTATTCGCCCGGGCGCTGCCGCCTAAGGTGCAATTCAGCTTGGAAAACTCCCAGTCCTACGCGCACTGGCTGGGCCAGTGCGCAGCCTAGCTGCTGAGGGCACGACCCTGAGTAAAGCCGCTCATCACGCCGGCAGCTGGTAGTTCGTAGCGCTGTCGTGCCCGACTGGGCAGGACAGTATGGCTGCGCGTCTACCCGCGGTGCCTGGGGATGGCTGGGGGAGGAACTCCTGAGAAGGGCTGATGTCCCGCCACGAGGGGCCGTGCGGCCCTTACGGGTTTCACCTTCACATGGAAGCCTGTCGGATAGGAGGGTTGTGTGTAGCCGTGAAGCCCGCTGGGCCGGGCGGTTGCGCGACCGTGAGGGGCAAAGGACATGGCCACCGTCGTGCGTGAGATCGAACGGAAATACGACCTTGCCGCAGGTGGGACGGCCGCGCTGGATGCGGTGAAAACCATGACCGGGACGGCGGGGATTGCCGCTGTGTCGCAGCAAGACGAGCAGCTCCTGGACGCCGTCTACTACGACACCGCGGATCTGCGGCTGATCGGTGCCGGCATCACGCTGCGGCGGCGCACCGGCGGCGGGGATGCGGGCTGGCACCTGAAACTGCCCGCAGGCCCGGACACCCGGGATGAGATACGCCTGCCCTTGGCCGCGCCCGGCGGCGCGGTACCGGAGGAGCTCGCCGCTTTGGTCCGGGCCTACACCCGGGGCGCGGCGCTGGCGCCGGTGGTGCACATCCAGACCAGCCGCCGCGTGCTCCGGCTGCTCGACGGCTCCGGCCAGGCACTGGCCGAGATCGCCGCTGACCACGTGGCGGCCGAGCCGGCCGATGGATCCGCCGCCTCGTGGGACGAGATCGAGGCCGAGCTGGTCACCGGCGGCCCCGTACTGCTAACGGCGATCGAGGCGCAGCTCCGCCGGGCCGGTGCCCGGCATGCCGCCACCGCGACGAAACTGCAGCGGGCGCTCGGTGGCCGGCTGCCTGCCGCCGGGGCCGCGCAGCAACCGCCGCTGACCAGGAATTCCCCCGCGGGCGAGGTCGTGCTCGGCTACGTGCGCGACCAGGTGGCCGCGATCTGGCG
The DNA here is from genome assembly GCA_052144275.1 of Streptosporangiaceae bacterium. Taxonomy (GTDB): domain Bacteria; phylum Actinomycetota; class Actinomycetes; order Streptosporangiales; family Streptosporangiaceae; genus Palsa-504. The sequence continues at coordinate 1,428 of JBKQQQ010000162.1, read as the reverse complement.
GCATGACCCGCTGGTCCGCCGTGATGCGCCGGACGCCGTGCACCAGATGCGGGTCGCCACCCGCCGGGCCCGCAGCGCGCTGCAGGCGTTCGGCGGCATCATCGAGCGCGAGGCGACCCGGTCGCTGTGTGCGGAGCTGAAATGGCTCGCGGCCGCGCTCGGACCGGCCCGCGACGGCGAGGTGCTGCTGGCCCGGCTCACCGCCGAGCTCGCCGCCACCCCCCCTGCCCTGGTCGCCGGGCCGGTGGAGGCCCGCATCACCGCCCACTTCACCGCCGAGCTCGCCCAGGCGGGCCAGACCGTGCTGCGTGCGCTGGACGGGCAGCGGTACCTGCGCCTGCTCGATGACCTGGACGCGCTGCTGGCTGATCCGCCGCTGACGCCACTGGCGACACGCAAGGCGGGCAAGGTGCTCGCCAAGCCGGTCCGGCGGGCAGCACGACGGCTGCAGCGTGCCCTGGCCGCCGTGCCCGCCGCCCAGGACCGCGACGCGGCGATCCACGAGGCGCGCAAGGCCACCAAACGGGCCCGGTATGCCGCAGAAGCAGCAACACCCGCGCTCGGCAGCACTGCCAGCCGCCAGGCCGCACAGGCGAAGGAACTGCAGCAGCTGCTCGGCGACCACCACGACAGCGTCGTCGCACGGGCAGTGCTGCTCGATCTCGCCGGAAGGGCCCGGACGGCAGGGGAGGAGACCTTCACCTACGGCCTGATGTACCAGCGCCAAGCCTGCCAGGCCGCCACGATCGAGCAAGCCCTGCCACGCTTCACGGCACGCGGCTTCGTGAATCACCAGGGCTAGGCTGGGGCGATTGTGTCGAGGTGCGCATATATGTCACAGCCCGTACCGGTCACGCCAGGCTCTCCGGCGGCCCTTATCAACCGGGAGTTGAGCTGGCTCAGCTTCGCCCGCCGGGTGCTGGCCCTGGCCGAGGACGCGGAGCAGCCTCTTCTGGAGCGGGTCAAGTTCGCCGGGATCATGGGCATGATCTACGACGAGTTCGCGATGAAGCGGATCGGCGGCCTGTTCCGGCAGGTCCGAAGGGGTGAGTGCAGACGCGGACCTGAGGGCCTGACCCGGGCCGAGGTGCTCGGGGCCTGCCGCGCAGAGCTGCGGTCCCAGCAGGAGCTGGTGGCCAGGCTGGTCGAGGAGCAGTTGCGCCCTGCTCTGCGTGACCTGGGGATCCCGATCTTGGATGCCGGGGATCTCGACCCGTCCCAGCGGGACTTCCTCGCCCGGTACTTCGCGGACTCCGTGGAACCGATCCTCATCCCGCTTGCCGCGGACGCCGCACATCCGTTCCCGTTCATCAGCAACCTCGGCCTCAACCTGGCGGTACTGGTCACCGAACCGGGTCGCCGGAACCGCCGTTTCGTGCGGATCAAGGTGCCGGCCAGCCGGCCGCGATGGGTGCCGCTGCCGGACCA
>JBKQQQ010000161.1:0-4310 GCA_052144275.1 Streptosporangiaceae bacterium | reverse complement strand
CGTCAGCCGGGAGCGTGACCCAGCCGTACCAGGACACGCCGATCATCGCGAGCAGGAGCACCCCGCCGATGACGAGCACCGCGGTCATGGCCGCAGCCACAGGCCTGTGACCTTGCCGTCCTCGTCGAAGACGACCCGCCCGGTCGCCTCGCCGGCCTCGAAACGCAGCGGGATCTCGACCACGGTGTGATCGGCGACCCGGTGGGCGAACGGCTCGCCCATGCCCTCGTAGCCGCCGACCAGGCTGGCCATCCGCGCCCAGGCGTCCGCCAGCCGCCTGCCGTCGAGGGCTTCGCTCATCTTGGCGTTGAAGTCCCGGCGCGCCTCCTCCCAGCGGCCTTCGGCCAGGCAGGCGACGATCGTGACGGCCCGGTCTGCCGCGCCGGGCGCGATCTTCGTGCTCATCGGAGCGCCGGTGCGCGGGTCGACCGGGTGCCCGAACCGCTGGAATGCGGCCTGCCGGGTGGTGCCGAGAACATCGCCGATCTCCCTCCAGCTATGACCGGCCGCGCGTGCCCGGTCGACGGCCTGTTGCAGCGCCTCGCCGGCTGCGGCGGACAAGTCCCGGGCCGCCGCCAGGGCCTCCAGCGGGAGGCCGCTGCCGCTACGGGCGACCGCGCCAGCGAGCCGGTCCACCGTGTCAAGATTGTCATGACGATGGCCAGGTGTCAACTTTTCCTTCACGCCGGGCCGGCGGGCGGTATCCCGCCTGCGCCGCGCCGCGCTCCGGCAAGTAGCGTTACAATATCGCCTTGGCCTGCCTTTTCCTTGTTGAGGCGGCAACTGGCGGCCGCACGCCTCGCACGCCGCCGGCCCGCCTGGATCTGCCATTACGTCACCTCACGCGTCAGCACGAAATCATGTTACGTGCTTACTTGTGCCGCACGGAAATCACGCGCGGGCGGCAGGTTCGTGGCGCGCGGATGCCCGGAGTGAGCAGGGGCCCCCAGCCGCCATCAGCAAAGCCCAGGCCGAAGTCCCTGAGTCCTAGCGGTGCGGCGTGAAGGAAGGGCGAGAAGACCCAGGGATGGCGTGCCCTTCACAAGCATGAGCGGGGCTAGCGACCGGTCTGCGCAATTCATTCCGGCACGGCATCAGAGCAGTCTGACATCGCTTGCCGGTCCGTCTTTTTGGACATATTGCCTGCAAGGGGGACAGTGGCTGGCTAAAGTGGGCAGCTGGAGACGAAGCAAGAAGCGGGACTATCCTCAGGCGCATGTTCGCCGGTGATGTCGCATCCGCGGGTAGGCGGGATTGCTGCGTGAGCCGTTCACTCCCGCGGCGGTAATGACCGGCCAGCAGCGGCGGGATTTCTTTTCGGCGGCTAATCATGGTGACACGCTCTGCCTTTCCCGGACTGCCGGGACTGGAACCGGCCGGTCAGCGTCTCCTGCTGGCCGTGGCCCGGCTGCCCGGTGGAGCAACGGCGGTCCTGGCGGACCTGAAACGCTGGTCCCGATCAGCGACTGGGCGCGCGGCGGCCCTGTTCGCGGTGATCGCCGGGGCGTACGTGGTGGGCGCGGAACTGGCGTGGCACCACTTCAGTTCAGGCCTGGCGTTCGGTTATCCCCCGTCTGGTGTCGATGTGGCCGCCCTGCTGCTGGTGGCGCGGCGGCGCTGGCCGGTGGTGATCGCCGCGATCGTGGTCAGCGAGGTCGGTGTCGACCTGCAGCATCACCTGACGCTCGCGGTTGCGCTAGCATCAGCGCTGGCCAACGCGGTGGAGCCGGTGACCGGCGCGTTGCTCGTCGGCTGGTTCTGCGCAGGACGGCGGCCGGACCTGGGGACCCGCATCGGTCTGGGCTGGTTCGTTTTGGGCGCCGCGGTCCTCGGGCCGCTGGCGGGCGGGCTGGTCGGGGCCACTGTGAGCTGGGCGACCAAAGGCGGCTGGTGGCCGGGGCTGGTGCTGCAGTGGTGGGCGGGGGACGGAATCGCGGTGCTGGTGATCGGCGGCACGTTGCTGCTGTGGGCGCAGCGGAAGGCACTGGTGTCCTCGCGGTGGCTCGAACTGGTGCTGGTGGTCCTGTTCACGGTCGGGCTTTCCGTCGTGGCGTTCCGCTTCGGCGACGTGGCCGGCCTGCTGTTCTTGCCAATCCTGGCGTGGGCGGCGCTCCGGCTACGTGACCTGGGCGTGGTTCTTACTGGAGCGGCGTTCGCGGCGGTGGCCAACTACATGACGGCGGCCGGGTACGGCGAGTTCGCTCATCTGGGGCTGCCGTCTCCAGCTTCGGTGGCTGTGACGCAGGCCTACATCGCCTTGGTCGTCCTGGTCGGCTGGGTGCTGGCTCAGGAAGTCGCGGGCCGGATGTCGGCGGTGCAGGATCGGGACAGCGCACGGCTGGAGCGAGCGATAGCCGAGGCCCGGCGGGAGGCCGCTGAGCTGGGCGCGGTGCTTGCTGATGCCGCTACGGCCAATTCCGTCGGTGACCAGGTGTCTGCCGCGGTCCGTGCCCGGCTGGACGCGGCGCAGGTGGCGATCAGCGTGCTGGCCGCCGACGGACGCCGGTTCGAGCCGCTCGCGGGTGGTGACGCTGCCGCGCAGGTGGCGGTCATGTCAGAGGAGTGGACGATCGATTCCGACGCGCCGGGACCGCGCGCGGTCCGGGACCGCACTCCTATGTACCTCACCGACCTGAAGGCGGCGGACGCGGGGATCGGGTCCATGGCCGCGCTTCCGTTGCTCACCGAGGTCGGCGCCCTTGGCTATCTCGGCGTATGGTGGGCCGGGCCGCGGGATGCGACAACTGCGGAGCGTGAGTATCTGCGGACCATGGCCGAGACGACGAGCCGTGCCCTAGAGCGGGCCCGGCTCCGGCAGGCCGAGCGGCGCGAGCACGCGCGGGTCGAGACACTTGCAGACCTCACCAGGCTGCTCGCCGCGGCGCTGACCCCCGAGGCGATCGGCGAGGTAGTGGCCGATTGCCTCTGCTCGGCCGCCGGCGGCGCCGACGCGCTATGCCTCGGCGTCATCAGCCAGGACGGCCGGCGGCTGGTATGGATCACCACGGCCGGCTACGCCGGGGAGGTCCGCGAACAGTTCCCGGACCTGCCGATGGACGTCGCTACGTCCGAGACCGATGCCGCCCGGACCGGCAGCCCGGTGATCATCCGGACGCCCGCCGAGTATGAACAGCGGTACCCGGGCCCGGATACCTCGGCGATCCTCGCGGGCGGATCGAGCTGGCTGACCTGGCCGCTGTGGGCGGGCACGGCACCCGTCGGCGCAATCGGCCTGATGTGGAGGCATCCCCAGCAGTTCGAGCCGGGGCAGCTCGCCTTCGTCGCCGCCGTCGCCGACCTCGTCGCGCAGGCCCTGGTCCGTGCCCGCGTCTACGCCGATGAGCACGCGATCGCCACCGTCCTGCAGCGCGCGATCATGCCAGCGGCGGCCGCGGTGATTCCCGGCCTGGAGATCGGGGCCAGCTACCGGCAGGCCGGAACGACCCAGCAGATCGGCGGGGACTGGTACGACGCGATGGCCCTGCCGGGCCAGCGCGCCTACCTGGCCGTCGGCGACGTGGTCGGACACGGCCTGACCGCCGCCGAGGACATGACACAGCTGCGCAACGCCGGGCGTACCCTGGCCATCGCCGGCTACCAGCCCGCCAGCATCCTTGAGGAACTGGCGCGTGTCACCGACTGGGCAACCAGCGGGAAGTTCGCCACCGTGGCGGCTGCGATTATCGAGCCCGACGTGTCCGTGGTCACCTACGCCACCGCGGGCCACCCGCCGATCTTGATCCGCCGCGCCAAGACCGGGACAGTGGAGATCCCTCCGCCTGCCGAGGGGCCAGCCCTGTGCCTCCCGGGCGGCCAAGACTTTCCGCAGTACACCCAGGGCCAGACGGGGTTCGATGTCGGCGACATCATGCTTATGTACACCGACGGGCTGATCGAGCGGCGCGGCGAGGATCTCGAGGAAGGCATAGCCCGTGTCGCCGAACGACTGCAGGCATGGCAGCCCGGAGCGCCGCTCGGCAGCCTTTGCGACGAATTGATCGCGTCCCTCGGCACCGATCCCCAGCTCGACGACATGTGCGTGCTAGCCATCTCCCGGCCGGGACCGGACCGAGCGCAGCGAGAACTGTAGCGAGGTCACGACGGCGTCGCCGCTTGGTGGTAGCACAGATGGTACGACAGCGGGGCGCCACAGCCTGAGCCCGGGCGCACGGGCCGCCCGGATGACCGGAAATAAAATCGTGAGGTTCCTCATTATGATGGGTATCAACGTGAGGTTCGTCAGCGTGAGACGGGTCAGCGTCAGTGCAGGGCAGAAGGGCCAGTGATGATTACACCTGAGCAGGTTGGTG
>JBKQQQ010000160.1:0-16672 GCA_052144275.1 Streptosporangiaceae bacterium | reverse complement strand
CATGCCGGCGATGCCGATCGCGGACAGCAGCGCGCCGATCGTGGTCGGGATCAGCGCGACCAGCAGCGCGACCAGCACGACCAGGCTCTGCAGGGCGTGGGAGTAGAACGCCATCGGCTGCAGCGTGATCACGGCCAGCATGAAGATGATGGTCAGCGAGGCGAGCAGGATGTTCAGCGCGATCTCGTTCGGCGTCTTCTGCCGCTTGGCCCCCTCGACCAGGGCGATCATCCGGTCGATGAACGTCTCGCCCGGCTTGGAGGTGATCTTCACCACGATCCGGTCGGACAGCACGGTGGTGCCGCCGGTCACCGCGGACCGGTCGCCGCCGGACTCGCGGATGACCGGCGCAGACTCGCCGGTGATGGCCGACTCGTCCACCGACGCCACGCCCTCGACCACATCCCCGTCACCAGGGATGACCTGCCCGGCCTCGACCACCACGTAGTCGCCGAGGGTCAGACCCGTTCCGGGCACGGACTCCTCGCGCAGAGCGGACGGCTCCATCCCGGCCTGCCAGTTGGTCAGCCGGCGCGCCATCGTATCGCGCTTGGCCCGCCGCAGCGTCTCGGCCTGCGCCTTGCCGCGTCCCTCGGCTACTGCCTCGGCCAGGTTGGCGAAGACCACGGTCAGCCACAGCCAGACGATGATCGTCCAGTTGAAGACCGATGGCGAGCGGATACCGGTGTACAGGCACAGCACGGCACCGACCTCGACCACGAACATGACCGGGTTCTTGATCTGGACCCGGGGGTCCAGCTTCTTGAACGCGTCCGGGGTCGACCTCAACAGGATCTTGGGGTCGAGGAGGCCGCCGCCGACCCGGCGCGGCTCGGTCCCGTCCTGCTTGCGCGCGGGCGGGGCGGCCGGGGTGCCCGGGCTCTCAGTTGTCACAGACATCAGTGCAGTCCTTCTGCGAACACTCCCAGCGCGAGCGCGGGGAAGTAGGTGAGGCCGACGAGGATGAGGATCACGCCGACGAGCATGCCGACGAACAGCGGCGTCCTCGTATCCAGCGTCCCGGCGCTGGCCGGCGTGGGCGCCTGTCTGGCCAGCGACCCGGCCAGGCCCAGGGCGAAGATCTCCGGCGCGAACCGGCCGAGCAGCATCGTGATGCCGCCGGTGATCTGGTAGAAGGGGGCCGCCGTGCCCAGGCCGGCGAAGGCCGACCCGTTGTTGTTGGCCTGGGAGGCGTACGCGTACACGATCTCGGTCAGCCCGTGCGGCCCGGGATTGAAGATCGCGCTCTGGCCCCAGTGCGTGCCGATCGCGATCGCCGACATGGTCAGGATCACCACGGGCAGGGTCAGGAAGTACAGCGACGCGTACTTCATCTCGGTGGGCCGGATCTTCTTGCCGATGTACTCCGGCGTCCGGCCGACCATCAGCCCGGCCACGAACACGGTCACGATGGCCAGGACCAGGATGCCGTACATGCCGGCCCCGATGCCGCCGGGCGCGACCTCGCCGAGCGCGATGTCGAACAGCGCGATGCCGCCGCCGAACGGCGTCAGCGAATCATGGAAGCAGCTCACCGAGCCGGTGGACGTCACCGTGGTGGACGCCGCGAACACCGAGCAGCCCGGCGTGCCGGTTCTCACCTCCACGCCCTCATACGCGCCGTGCGCGAGCTGGGGGCCGACTCCGGCGGTGCCCAGGTGGGCCTCGAACAGGCTGATCCCGCCGACCGCGGCCGCCCAGATGATCACCATCACGGCGACCAGCGCGTAGCCCTGCCTGTTGTCGCCGACCATCTTGCCGAACGCCCGCGGCGTGGAGAACGGGATCAGCAGCAGCATGAAGACGATGAAGATGTTCGTGAACGGGTTCGGGCTCTCGAACGGGTGGGCCGCGTTGGTGTTGAACCAGCCGCCGCCGTTGTTGCCCAGGTCCTTGATGGATTCCTGCGACGCCACCGTGCCGCCGGGGATCGTCTGGTGGGCGCCGGACAGCGTGGTGATCGTGTGGTAGTTGGCCAGGTTCTCGATCCCCCCGCTGGCCACCAGGACCAGGCAGCCGATGACCGCCAGCGGGATCAGCAGCCGGATAATCCCGCGGGTCACGTCCACCCAGAAGTTGCCGAGCCGGTCGGTCCGGGACCGGGTGAAGCCGCGGATCATCGCGATCGCGACGGCCAGGCCGACCGCGGCCGAAAAGAACTGCTGCACCATGAGCGCGCTCTGCTGCGTCAGGTAGCCCATGGTCGCTTCGCCGGCGTAGTTCTGCCAGTTGGTGTTCGTGGTGAACGAGACCGCGGTGTTCCACGCGGTGTCCGTCGGGACGTTCGCCATCCCGACCGACCAGAACAGCCAGTGCTGGGTCCGCTGGATCAGGTACACGAACAGCACGGCGACGATCGAGAACGCCAGGATGGAACGCACGTAGACGGTCCACCGCATGTCCGCGTCCGGGTCGATCCCGGTCAGCTTGTAGATGCCGCGCTCCACCCGCCAGTGCTTCTTGTCGGTGAAGATGTGCGCGATGTAGTTGCCGAGCGGTATGTAACATGCCGCCAGCGCCACGAACAGCAGCGCGAACTGCAGCCAACCTGCGGCTGTGCTGTTCATTAGAACCTCTCAGGGAGGACGAGGGCCACGAACAGGTAGATCGTCAGCAGGACGCCACCTATCAGGCCGATCCAGTTCTCAGCGCTCAAAGGTCTCGATCCCCTTCAAGATGAGGAGGAGTACGGCGAAGACGACGATCGTCAGGCCGACATAGAACCAGTCCGTCATGTACCACACGGTGACTCCTAGTGATGTGGCGCTAGTGGTAGAGCCCGCCCGAGTACGCGCAAGCCCTTAAGCGAATCTCAGTAAAAGCTGCGGATTTCCCCCGAATAAAGACCACTTGCGCGACCCATGCGCCCGCTACCGCGTTCCTAACGAAACCCATGCGGGCGTCTCATCGTCGCCCGGCGGCAAAAAGGCAGCCACGCGGTGTCAGACCTGCGGGTGCGGCTACGCCTCGGGGGTGTCGGGAATGAGTGCGTGCCGCCGGAGCTGCCAGGAGCGCAGGCCGTGGCTCATCTCGTCCATCAGCGCCGAGGGCGGCACGGCCAGCACCGGGCAGCGCGCGTGCGCCAGGCAGTAGCGGCTGACCGAACGGTGCAGCACCCGCCCGATCCCGGCCCGGCGCCCCGTCCCGATGATGAGCAGGTCGTCCGGATGGCTGGCGGCGTCGACCAGCACCGGGCCGGTCTCGCCGCGGGCCACCTGCGGTTCGATGGCCAGGTCGGCGGGCACCCCGCCCAGCCCGGCGTCGAACGCGGCCCACAGCCGCTCCGAGGCGGCCTCACGCCAGATCTTGCGCAGGTAGGGCGAGGAATGGCGTCGTTCGGCGAGGTCGCCCCCGGGAGGAACCCATGCGGTGACGGCCAGCAGCGGCACGTTCCGCTGCCTGGCCTCGTCCGCCGCGTACCGCAGCGCTTGCAGGCTCCCTAGAGACCCATGCACGCCAACAATGATCCGACGCACCGTGGGCACGGCAACTCGCCTCCTGTACTAACACCGAGCACCGTCGTTCATAGCGGCGCCCCCCTGACCGCGTACCCATCCATATAACCTCTATCCGCGCCTCAAAGCGCCATTCCCTGACGCCTTTCTAACAGCAGGCGGGAGAAAGCATGCGACGCCCTATCGGTTACCGGATGTAGGCGTTGACCTTGAGGACGGTGGTGCCGGTGATGCGGTAGACGCGCCAGTTCCTGGCGTACGCCGGCGGCCGGCGGCCGGCCTGGATCAGCAGGGCGACATGGTCGCCCGGCGCCGCGGTCCCGGCGGACGCGCAGCCGGCGTAGAAGGCGATCGGGATGTACTGCACCCCCTGGATCAGGCACGGCGGCCGGACGCCGCGGGCGGCCAGCGCGGCGGCGATCCGCGTGTAGTCGTCGTGGAACGTCACGGTCCCGCCGACCTCGTGGTCGAGGACGAGGTGCTGGCCCAGCAACTGGACCGCGAGGAAGCACGTCACGGCCGCGGTCATGGCGGGCCGCAGGTCCCGGCCCACCCCGGTGACTCCGAAGGCCAGCCCGTCGGCGGCCGGCACGGCGAGCAGCGCGTAGGCGGGCAGCAGGAACCGCGGCGCCGCATAGTTGATCATGAACAGGTACTGCGCGGCGACGCACAGACCGCACACCGCGGGCAGCAGCACGCTGCTCAGCGCGGGCCCGCCAGCCCGCCGGGCGGCCAAGACGGCGAGCGCCACCAGCACGGGCAGCAGGAACCACCACAGGTCCAGTTCGGGATACCGGACGCCGACGGTGCACGGGCGGCACAGCGTCGGCCCGTTCAGCGCACGCAGCTCGTCGGGCAGCGCGAAGTGCAGACCGAACCCGCCCTGCTCGGCGCCGGCCGCGTGCAGCCGGCTGGTGATGCCGCCGAAGCGCGCGTACGCCTCGACGACCCACTCGGCGCCGCCCGCCACCAGGCCACCGACGACCGCGGCGGCCCGCGCCCAGCTCCGCCAGACGCCAATCGCCGCGACCACGAGCGGCACGGCCAGGTACACGGCGTCCCCCGGCCGGACCAGGGTCACGAACGCGACGCTCGCGCCCAGCCCGCCCAGCCAGGCCAGCGCCCTGCCATCGGCCCGCAGGAAGCAGCCCACGGCGGCCAGGCCGCCGAGCGCGGACCACATGTCCGGCATGGCCTGCGGGCCGTAGTACTGCGCCACCCACAGGCCGCCGAACAGGACCCCGGCCAGCCCCAGCACCCACGCCGGGCGCAGCCGCCGCCACGTCCACAGCGCGACCGTCAGGCCCAGGCCGCAGGCGACCGACAGGTATACCCGCAGCGCCGCCACCGATCCGGTCAGCGCGGCCACCGGCGCGACAAGCAGCGGGACGCCGCGAGCGCGCGCCGGGTCGAACCAGGCGGCCGGCGCGTGCCCGCTCACCTGGCTGACGTAAACGGCCTCGTCCCAGCTCAACCCCGTCCGCGGCGAGACGAACAGCAGTTCCGCGGCGGTGAAGGCCACGCCCACGGCCACCAGCCACCATCCGCTGTCACTCCCGGGCCAGGCCACCCGGCGGTCCATCCGGTCAGTTACCTCCCGCGCGCACGCCGAGCTCGTCGATCCGGTCGAGCATCTCGGCCGGGTCGGCGTATACCCGGTAAGCCCCGGCCCGCTCGAGTTCCTCCCGGCCGTACCCCCCGGACATCAGCCCGACCCCGAGGGCCCCGGCGCGGCGCGCCGCGAGCAGGTCCCACACGCTGTCGCCGACGACCATCGCGTGCCTGGGCTCCACGCCGAGCTCGGCCGCCGCGGCCAGGAACAGGTCGGGGTCCGGCTTGGCGTGCCGCACCAGGTCGCGGGTGATCATCGGGGTGTCCTCCGGCAGCCCGAGCAGGGCCAGCGCGGGCCGCGCCGTCGCCGCGTACCCGCTGGTCGCGATGGCCCAGCGCACGCCCGCATCGGTGAGCGTGGCGAGCAGCTCACGCGCCCCGGGCAGGGCCGTGACCGAGTCCATCTGCGCACGGTACTCCGCCGCGTGCGCCTGCTGCAGCCAGTCGATGTCCTGGATGGACAGCGACCGTCCCGTTTCCCGCAGCAGCGCGGACACGAACAGCCCGCCGCTCATCCCGATCCGCCGGTGGATGCGCCACACGGACAGGTCGATGCCGATCCGCGACAGCGCCGTCCGCCAGGCGATGACGTGCTGGTAGACGCTGTCGATCAGCGTCCCGTCCAGGTCGAAAAGGAACGCCGGAACCGGTGATTCGAGGTAGCTCGGTGCAGAGGCCATGGCCCAAGTCTGCCCGCACCGCCCCCGCGCCGACGCGCCGTCCCCGCCGCAGCTGGCGCACGATCTTTTGTGCCGAACGGGCTGGGTACCACCAACCGTTCCGGTATCCCGCCGGCCTGGGTCAGTGCCCGCCCGGTTAGGCGCCGGCCACCGCGACCACGCCCTGGCTGGTGCCGAGGTAGGCGTGGCTGCCCGTCATCGACAGCGAGGCGAAGTGCGGCAGGGAAGTGCCCAGGCTCAGCGAGTACCGGGTCGCGCCGGTCGCCGGGTCGAGCTCGTACAGCGTCCCCGCGGTCCAGTCGGTCACCCATACCGCCCCGCCGCCGACGACCGGGGAGCCCCAGGCGCTGGCCGGCCCGCGCCACAGCACGCGGATCTTGTCGCCGGCGGTGCTGATCGCGGCCATCCCCCCCTGCTCGCACGGCTCGTACACGGTGCTGCCCGCCACGGCGGCGGCGCCGTAGGCGGGACAGACGCTTTCCTGCGCCAGCTGCCCCCCGACGCCGCCGGGATGGGCCGCGCTGACCAGGTACGCGGTGCCGCTCTTGCCCAGCGCGAGCAGCATCCCGCTGGCCAGCAGCGCGGGCTGGGTGGAGCCGAGGTCGAGGTCGTGCTGGCTGTCGTCGTACCAGCTGGACGGGGCGAAGATGCCGACCTGCCGCAGGGCGGGGGACAGGGCGGTCACCGAGTCGCTGCCGTCAAACGTGGTGCTGGTCACCGAGCCGTTGCCCACGCTGACGTACAGGGTGCCGTCCGGGCCGATGACCGGCCCCGCCGTGCCCCAGACGGCGCCCTCGCGCGCCGTCGGCACCACGTAGGACACGATGGACCCGCCGCCGCTGACCGGGATGCCCACCACCGAGCCCCGGTACGGCCCGCAGTCTCCGTCCAGCCCGCCGAACGCCACGTACACCCGCCCGTCCTCGATCGCCAGCGCGGGCCGCTGCTGGTCGTACCGCGGCTGCCCGTCGGGCGCGGGGATGTCGCGCTCCACCCGGACGGCCCCGTCGGTGACCGAGACGCCGAAGAGCACGTGGTGGTAGCCCGAAGTCTCGGCGACGGCGTAGACGATCCCGTTGTCCGCGTCGTAGGCCGGCGTGCCGGTGATGCCGAGCGGATCGATGTTGCCGCACGGCAGGTCGGCCAGCGGTACCGGGGTGCCCACGTGCGTCCGCCAGACGAACCGGCCGGTCGAGGCGTCGAGGGCGTAGAGGGAGTCGTTCTCGGTCGCCACGATCACCAGGGGGCCGACCAGCAGCGGCTGGCCGTAGACCGCCCCGTCGAGGTGCACCTGCCAGCTCACCTTCAGCGGGCCCGCCGGGGCCACGCCTGCGGCGACGCCGGAGCGGGCGAAGTCGCGGCCGTACGTAGGCCAGGCCGCGGCGAGGTGCCCCCCGCTGTCCGAGGCCGGGGCCAGCGTCCTAGTCGAGGGCGCCGAGCCGGTTGACGTGCCGCCCCCGCCTGAACTGCTCACCGCGAAACCGCTGCAGCCTGCCGTCGCGGTCAGGACACCGGCCGCGAGCGCCGCCGCCGCGAGCCGGGCCGTACGCCGGAGCCTCATCCGCATCCCACCAGTCTCCTCCGTCCGGCCGCCGTCCGGCGGCCGTAGCTTCCTTTCCCTGCCCCGCCCGCCCACGGCCCGCACCTCCCTTCCCCTGACCCTGCCGGTTACTGGCGGTTCGGGATGGCATTATGGAACGGATGGCTGAAAGTGACGTGGCGCCCGGAATTAACTCGTCCGGCTGCTGCGAGGCCGGATCGCCGCGTACAACATGCACCTGCGCGGCATCGCCGACGACTACGAGTGCGACCTGGTCGACCTGTGGTCCATGCGGGTGCTGAAGGACAGGCGCGCCTGGAGTCCGGACCGGCTGCACCTCACCACCGAAGGCCACCGGCGGGTAGCCCTGCGCGCCTGCGAGGTCCTCGGCGTTCCGGTCGCCGAGGACTGGCGGGTGCCCCTGCCACCGGAGCCCTCGTCACCCGCCCGGCGCGCCTCCGGCCCGGCGAACCAGGCCCAGTGGGGGGCCCAATGGGGGGCCCAGCGGCGGGCCCAGTGGCGAGCCCAGCCGGGAGCACAGTGGCTGGCCGCGCGCCGCGAGGACGCGCGCTGGGCTCGGGAGTACGCGGCCCCGTGGGTGCGCCGCAGGTTCGGCGGCACGTCCAGCGGCGACGACGTGCCGCCCAAGCGCCCCGACCTGCTCCCGGTCTAGCCCCCGGCTCTGGCTGCCCGGGTTCTGGCTGCCCGGTATCGCCTCAGCGCCTTCGAGGCATCAGCGCGCCGATGAGCCAGAAGATCGGAATGAACAAGCCCACGAGGAACATGACCCAGTGGCCCTTCCGTATCGAGAGGACGCCGAGCGTGATGAGCAGCACGACGTAGATGATGCCGCCACCAGTGATCCACACCACCACTTGCGACCCTCCCTTTACGAGCCGTGCCTTCGGTGACTATGGATGTTCCGCATCCTGGCGCACGTCGGCCCGCATCCGGGGCGCCCAGCCTTCGCCTGGTGAACGATATGCGGCCCGTGCAACAGCCGACTCACCCATCGCGGGTGATCCGGGGGAACCGCGCCCGCAGCTCACGCCCGAGCCCTCCGGCGGGCAGCCGGGTCACGCCAAGGCGCCATCCCCCCAGGGCGAGGTTCTTGCTCAGGCCGGTGGTGATCACCGTCCGTTCGGGGGAAATGACGGCGGGACTGGGGAACGGCGCGTCCGGGTCGTGGACCAGGTCACGGTAGATCCCGTCCCTTGGTGGCGGTGATCGTGACCGCGCTGCGCGCGGCGGCCAAGGCAATGCCGCCCCAAGGATCCCAAGGACCCTAGGACCGGTGACTATGCTGACCGGGTGGATCTTCAGCTCGACGGCGCGGCGCTGACCGCCCAGCTCGTGGACACCCCTTCGGTCAGCGGCGAGGAGGGGCCGCTCACCGACGCCATCGAGGGCGCGCTCCGGTCGCTGCCGCACCTGACCGTGCACCGGGACGGCAACGCGATCGTGGCCCGCACCACGCTCGGCCGGGCGGAGCGGGTGATCCTGGCCGGGCACGTCGACACCGTGCCGATCGCGGGCAACCTGCCCTCTCGCGTCGAGGGCTCGCGCCTTTACGGCTGCGGGACCACGGACATGAAATCGGGGCTGGCCGTCCAGCTCAGGCTCGCCGCCAGCCTGACCTCGCCCAGCCGGGACGTCACGTACGTCTTCTATGACTGCGAGGAGGTCGCGGCCGACCGCAATGGGCTGCTGCGGCTGAGCCGCAACAGCCCGGAACTGCTAGCCGGTGACTTCGCCGTGCTGATGGAGCCCAGCTCCGGCGAGGTCGAAGGCGGGTGCCAGGGCACGCTGCGCGCCGAGGTTACCGTGGCGGGCAAGCGGGCGCACACCGCGCGCTCCTGGATGGGCCGCAACGCCATCCACGAGGCCGGCGCCGTCCTTGACGTGCTGCGCGCGTACACGCCCCGGGAGCCGGAAGTCGACGGCCTGCGCTACCACGAAGGCCTGAACGCGGTCGGCATCCGGGGCGGCGTGGCGGGAAACGTCGTCCCCGACGAGTGCGCGGTCACGGTCAACTACCGGTTCGCGCCGGACCTTACGAGCGAGCAGGCGGCGGAGTTCGTTCGGTCGGTATTCTCCGCCTGGCCGGTCACGGTGCTCGACGTCGCGGACGGCGCACGCCCGGGCCTCGGGCAGCCGGCCGCGGCCGAGTTCGTCGCGGTGGTCGGCGGGACGCCGCGGGCCAAGCTGGGCTGGACCGACGTGGCCAGGTTCTCCGCCCTCGGCATCCCCGCGGTGAACTACGGGCCCGGTATCTCGGAGATCGCGCACACGGTCGGCGAGTACGTGGAGATCGGCAAGATCGGTGAGTGCGAGTCCCGCCTCCGGGCCTGGCTGAACGCCTCCTGACCGGTCGCCCCGGCCTGGTTAGCCCGCCTGGTTAGCCCGCCTGGTTAACGGGCCGGGCCTATCCCCAGCATCATCCGCGTGGTGTGCTCGACGCCGTCCAGGCTCACCCAGATGACGGAGACGACATCGTTCGGGTGGTACTTGGCGGTGATGGTGGTCAGCGAGTCCGGCGTGGTGATCGGCTGGCCTGCGACCGACGTGATCACGTCGCCGGGCACCATGCCCGCCGACTCGGCGGCGGTGTCGCACAGGACGCCGAGGATGAGCGCGCCCGCGGCGATCGGCGCGATGTGCGCCGGAACGCCGGCCTGCTGGCTGGTGGTCTGGCAGGACGAGCCGCCCCCGGCCGCCTCCTGGCCGCCCCCCTGCGCCTCGTCGGCGGCCTGCTGTTGCGGATTCGAGCTGCTGCTCGTCGCGACATCCACGCCGAGGAAGCCAGGCATCCCGATGTACACCGCGGCGCTCCGCTGGCCCAATGCGATCTGCCTGGCGATCGCCAGGGCGCTGTTGATGGGGATGGCGAAGCCCAGCGTGCCGCCGGACGACCCTAGCTGGCTGGACGTCGAGGAGTTCGCGGCGGTGATCATGCCGATGACCTGGCCCGCGTTGTTCGCTAGCGCGCCGCCGGAGTCGCCCTGCTGGATCGGGGCGTTGGTCTGGAGCATGTGGTTCAGGTCTTCGGTGGTGTTCGAGCCCTGGTCGCTGGCCTGGATCGAGCGGTTGAGCGCGTTGATGATGCCGGCGGCGGGCTTGGCTACGCCCTGCCCTTCGGCGTTGCCGAGCGCGAGCACCGGGGTGCCCAGGCTGACCTGGGAGGAGTTACCGAAGGTCTCGGTGGGCAGGCCGGAGGCACCCACCAGTTGGAGCAGCGCCACGTCATCGGTCGCGTCGTAGCCGACGACCTGGGCCGAATAGGACTGGCTCGAGTTACTGGCCGGGTCGACCAGGGTGGCCCGCACGGTCGTGGCCCCGTCGATGACGTGGTTGTTGGTCAGCACGAGTCCCTTTGACGAAATGATCATCCCGGTGCCCTCGGCCGTCTCGCTGTTGTACTTGAGCGCCGAGGTGATGTCGACCAGGCCGGGTTTTACCTTGTTCTCCACCGCCGCCCGGTTGAGCGAAGCGGACGAAGACCCGCTGCCCGCCGCGTTGTCGTGCGGCCCGGGAACCTCGTTCGAGGAGATCCCGGCCGAAGGGGTCGCACTGTGGTGGCCCAGCGCGACGGTTACCCCGGCGCCGATGCCGGCCGCGAGCGCGGCCACGGTGAGATAGACCAGGAAGCGGCCGCCGAGGCCCGATCCCCCGCCGCGGTCCGGGCGTCCCGGCGGGGGATCGGGCAGCGCCCACCCGGCCGCGCCGTAGCCGCCGCCCTGGCCGTAACCGCCGTCGCCCTGGCCGTAACCGCCGTCGCCCTGGCCGTAACCGCCGCCGCCCTGGCCGTAACCGCCGTCGCCCTGGCCGTAACCGCCGCCGCCCTGGCCGTAACCGCCGTCGCCCTGGTGGCCCGCGGCATCCCCGCCGTCCCCCCGGTTCTGGTAACCGCCCGGGCCGTAGCCGTCTTGGCTGCCGTAGCCGCCGTGGCTCTCGTGGCTGCTCTGGCTGCCGTACCAGATCTGGCCGTCGGGCGACTGGTCGTCGTGCCAGGCCTGCCCGTAGGTCGGCTGGCTCCCGTAGCCGGGCTGCGCGTAGGAGCCCTGGCCGCCGCGGCCGGATGAGCTGGGCGGTGTGCCGAAAGCGATGGTGTCCTGATAGCCGTTCTCGGGCGGGGGAGCCGCGTTCACCCCGGGCCAGCGGGTCCTCGCGTCCTCGCCCTCGTCGCGGTCCTCGTCGCGCGGCGACCACGGCCTGACGTACTCGTGCGGCTGCCTCCAGCCGTCTTCGCCATCGCTCTCGTTCTCTCGCATCATCCTCGCCCTCGACCAGACCAGGGTACGTCGCGACCGGTCCTGCCGGCTCTAGGTCCTCCAGCGACAGGCATTCCTAGTTAGCCCGGTGAAGCTGTGCGTCAGCTGAACGTCTCCTGGTGATTAGCTATCCCGCCGGGCCCGCGTCGAGGGTCACCACCGCGGTATGCCGGCTGCCGCCCGGGCTGACCCAGGCCAGCGGGGCCTTGCTCCCCGGGCGATAGCGGCTGACGATGACCGTCAGCGAGCCGGGCGAGGTGACGGCTTTCCCTCCTAGGGAGGTGATGACGTCCCCGGCGGATAGGCCGGCCGTGGCGGCTGGCGTCCCGCACAGCACCCCATCGACGAGGGCGCCGGACCTGGCCGGCGCGATCCTGCCCGGGACCGCCGTCGTATCGCCGCTGCTGCAACCGCTGCCGCTGCTGCTCACGGTGCCGGTCTGCCGCAGTTCCTGGCTGGCCTGGTGCCGGGGATCGGCGCTGGTGCTGTCGGGCAGCAGGACGCCGAGGGACGCCGGCAGGCCGATCTGGATGCGCGCGCCCGGCTGCCCGGCCTCGATCCGCCTGGCGATGGGCACTGCCTGGTTGATGGGGATGGCGTAGCCGGAATAGACGGTGCTGCCGCCGGCCGCCGTGTTGATCCCGATCACCCGGCCGGCGGCGTCCGCCAGCGGGCCGCCGGAGTCACCAGGCCGGATGTCGGCGTTGGTCTGCATCATGCCGTGCAGGGTCTCGATCAGGCCGGAGCTCTGATCGTTGGCCACGATGGTGCGGTCGAGGCTGCTGATCACCCCGGGCGCGACTGTCGGCGAGCCGCCTTGCCCGGCCTCGTTGCCGATGGCCAGGACGGGCGTCCCCACCCGCACGTGCGAGGAGTCGCCGAGCGTGACCGCCCTGAGCCCGGTCACCCCCTGCACTTGGAGCAAGGCGACGTCGTCGGTCCGGTCGTAGCCGAGAACCCGGGCCGGATAGCTCTTGCCCGACAGCACCGGCGTGACCGTGACGTTGGTGGCGCCGTCGATGACGTGATTGTTGGTCAGCACCAGGCCGGCCGCGGCGTCGATGACGAAGCCGGTGCCCTCCGCTGTTTCCTGGAGGTAACGCAGGTTGGAGGTTACGTCCACGATGCCCGGTTCGACTTCGTCGTAGACGGCCTCGTCGTTCATCGCGCCCGGCTGGTCCGCTGCGGCGTCCCGCGGCGTCCGGCTGGCGCCCGGGCGGGCGGCGGTGGCGTGCTGCACGGCCAGCGTGCTGCCGACGCCCGCCGCGGCGGCCAGGGCCGCCACCACCAGGTAGATCAGCAGTGCCCTGGCCCAGCTGGCCGAACGAGCCCTGAACCGGGCAGTCGGCGCGACAGTCCGCGGAGATCCCGCGGGCGCCGTGAAGTCACCCGGGAGCCCGGCTTGCAGCGTGGAATCTTCGCCAGGCCCGGCTGGCAGCGTAGAGGCTTCGCCAGGCCCGGCTGGCAGCGTGGAGTCATCGGAGGGTCCTGCCGGGGAAGCCGGGGATTCCCCGCCCGCGCTGTCGTCCTCGTGCATCCCACTGCCCTTTTGCCCGGAATCGACCCTCGCCAGTAGATTTCCCGCCCGGCGGGTAGATCAAGCCTGTCGAGGGGGGCAAAACACTGACTTCACCTGGAGAACATGGCTCCCTTGCCGCCCCCGCGCCCCGTGCCGGGCTGATGCCGCTCCGGGCTGATGCCGCTCCGGACCGGCGGTCGCGCCGCGCCGTCCCGACCGCCGCGCGCCGTGGACGACTTATGCGTAATGTCGTGATACTCTGCGTCCAACACGCGATATGACGTGAATATCGTTGCTAGGGGCTCGAAGGGCAGGGATTCGGATGTCCGCGTCGACGCAAACTGACCAGGACCTCTCCCGGCGTGAGGAAATGACCGTTTCCGGCGCCGCCATGTCGGCCGCGCCGTGGGGCGCCGCCGTGGTGGCCGGCGGGGTCGTCGCCGCCGGCGAGCTGGGCCTGCACGTCATGGGGGCTGGGCTCGGCCTGAGCGCGCTGAGCGGTTCGGTGGCCATGGGCGTGGTGGCCTTCTTCGTCGTGGCCGCGGCCGGCGCCCTGTGGCGGGCTCGGCCGAGCCGGGCCATCCGCTGGGCCAGGAGCAATCCATGGCGCTTCGCCGTGATGCCCGCGCTGGCGTGCGCCGCCATCGCGCTAGTGCTTTCCGTGGTCACCGGGGGCGGCATCATCGATCCGGTGCTGAGCGGCTTGTGGCACGGCGCCCTGGCGTACGGCCTGACCGGCGCGGCCGGCGTCTTCGCCAGGTCCAGGAAGCAGGCTTCCTAGCCGCGGGACGGTGCTAGCTTCCCGGGCTGGCTTCCCGGGCGGGCTTCCCGGGCGGGCTTCCCGGGCTAGCCCTTCCCCGGGCTAGCCCTTCCCGGTGGCGAGCGCGATCCCCTTCTGCAGGTCCGCGAGCGTCACCGCGCCGAAGATGCGATCCACGATGTGGTGCCGGGCGTCGAGGAAGAACGTCTGCGGGAGCGCGTTGACACCGTAGGCCGATGCGATGCCGAACTGAGGATCCCACCCCACCGGGTAGGTGACGCCGTCGGCGCGGGTGAACGACATCGCGTTGCCGAGGACATCGTTCTCGTCCAGTCCGACGAGTGCTACCTTGCCTTTCTCGGTGCGGTAGAACTTGGCCAGCAGCGGGGTCTCCGTCTTGCAGGGATCGCACCAGGATGCGAAGAAGTTCACGATGAGCGGCCGGCCCGAGTACTGGCCGAGCGAGACGTGCTGGCCGGAATGACCGAGGACCGGGAGGCTGAACGAGGCCGCCGCGACGTCGGCGGGCTGTGCCGGCTGACCGGAAGCTCCAGAAGCCGAGCCGGCCAGGGCGATCCCGGCCAGAGATCCGGCGACGCAGAGCGCGATGAGGCCGGAGATGACCTTGTGCCTGACCGCCGCCCGCCAGACCTCGCCGATCGCGCCCGCCCAGGTTTTCTGTCCCATGCTCCGCTTCATCTGCTCCGCTTTCGCCCCGCTCCGCTTTACCTGCTCCGGGTAACGGCGCCTTCAGGTCTTTCGCGCAAGTCTGCCATCGGCGGCGTCCGCTCCGGCGAGCTTCGCCGACGCCGACGGCAGCGCCAGCGGCCTCGAGGGCGCGGGGAGCAGCACCTCGAACTCGCTGCCCTGTCCCGGACTGCTGTGCACCAGCACATCCCCGCCGTGCGCCCGGGCGACCGCGCGCACCAGCGCGAGCCCGAGTCCGGTTCCCCTTCCCGGCCCGCTGTCGCCGCTGCGGAACCTGTCGAAGACGCGCCCCAGCAGCTCGGCCGGGATGCCCTGGCCCGTGTCGCTGACGACCATGCGGACCGGCAGGCCGTATCCGACCGCCACGACCGACAATTTTATGACATCCCCGCTGGCGGTGTGCCGGACGGCGTTCTCGAGCAGCGCGTCAATGGCCAGGCCGAGCCGCTCCCGGTCGGCCCGCACCGTGACCTTGTCCAGCTTGCCCAGCTGCCAGCAGCGGTCCGCGGTGGGCCGCCATCTGCGCAGGATCTCCATGATGAAGCTGTCCAGGGCGACTGGCTCGGGATGCAGGAACTCCGGGCCCTCGGCGGCCGCGATGACCAGCAGCCGTTCGGCGATCCGCCGTAGCCGGTTCAGCTCACCCAGCACCACCTGGATGTCGTGCCCCTCCTGGCGGCTCGTCAGGCCGCGGGCGAGCAGTTCGGCATGACCCAGCGCGATGGTGATCGGCGTGCGGAGCTGATGCGACGCGTCCTGGAGGAACCGGCGCTGGGTGGCCAGCAGCCGGGCGTTCTCCTCACTGACCAGGTGCGACTCCTGCTCCGCGGTGAGCTTGCGCCTGGCGTGCCACACCATCGCCAGGAACATGGCCGCCATGAGCGGAACCTCGGTCAGCTCGGCGGCTGGCTCGGCGCCCCGCAGCACATCCCCGCCGATGGCCGCGGCGGTCGCCACCATGACCACGCCGAGTACCCACAGGGTGGGCCGGGGCGCCCAGGTGCGGAACCCGTACAGCAGCGTGAAGCTGATCCAGATGAAGTGAAAGGGGACGGTCTCCCAGTCGGCGAACGCGAAGATCGCGATCAGGTTGAGGACGGAAAAGACCGCCCACACGGCGTCGAGCAACGCCGGCCTGAAGGGCCAGCGGAGCCTGATGGCGAACCTGCCGAGCCCCGAGATGCGGGCGGCGAGGCCGCCGTCAGTGGTCGGCGAGCTGGTAACCTTCACCGCGGACCGTCTTGATCAGGCTGAAGCCGAGCTTGGACCGCAGGCGCCGTACGCACACGTCGACCACGTTGGAGCCCGGGTCGAAGTCGTATCCCCACACGCTGGCCAGCAACCTGCCCTTGGGTACTGACTGGCCGAGGTGCTCGGCCAGCTCGCGCAGCAGCAAGAACTCCAGCCGGGTCAGCGGCACCGGCCCCTGCCCGATGTCGGCGACCAGGCGGGCCACGTCCAGGGTCAGGCTCCCGGCCCGGATGACCTCCCCGGCGGCCTCGCCGGGCTTCAGCCCATCGCCGCGCAGGTGAGCGTCCTCGCGCAGCCGGACCCGGATCCGGACCAGCAATTCGGCCAGCGAGAACGGCTTGGTCAGGTAATCTCGCGCGCCGCGCTCCAGGCAGTCGACCTTGGTGGCGACGTCGGCCACGCAGGAAAGCACCATCACCGTCTGGTCGGGGCGGGCGCGCAGCAGCTGGTCCAGGACGCTGCAGCCGTCCATGTCCGGCATCACCAGGTCCAGGATGATCAGGTCGTAGTGGCTGTCCAGGGCGTGGCGCAGCGCTTCGGTGCCGCTTCCGGCGAAGCCGGTCAGGTAACCGGCCCCCGCCAGGGCGCGGCCGATGAAGGAGCGGATATTGGGCTCGTCATCGACGATGAGGATCCGCCTGGCAGCCGGGTCGGCGCCTTCGGTCAGCGTCGGATGAGTCAGTGCCGGCTCGGTCAAGTTCGGCTCAGTCAGGGTGACCCGAGCCGCGCCCTGGTGCGACATCATGTTCGCTACCTCGGTCCTTATCACGCCCCCGGTAGTGATGCTCCTCGTGAACCATGAAGCCGGTCAAGACGCACAATGCGCTCGGGCGGATTGTTACGGCTCTGTCACACAAACGATTGCAATCCTTTGCCG
>JBKQQQ010000159.1:0-3576 GCA_052144275.1 Streptosporangiaceae bacterium | reverse complement strand
CTCAGCCGCCATGAAGTCCGTCCCGGTGATCTCCTGATCGCGTCATTGGGCGACGAAGCGCATCCGGTTGCTCGTGCTTGCCAGTATCCCGCTAGTGGCGGTGCGGCTATTCTAAAAGCCGATTGCTTTCGTATCCGCCTATTCGCTAAAGCGGCGGATCCAGGGTTCGTTCGTAATATCCTTAATTGCGCAAGCACCCGCGAGGGCCTTGGCGGATTGTCTCAGGGCGTTACCCGTGACCGTGTAAATCTGGCTTCTCTTAAGCATTTTCGAATTTCGCTTCCGTCGATTGGTGAACAATATCGTATCGTGGAGATACTAGATACGGCGAACGAAGCGATCCGGTCGGCGGAACGGCTCATCGCCAAGCTGGAACAGGCCAAACAGGGTCTCCGCCATGATCTCCTCACGCGCGGCATCGACGAATCTGGAGGGCTGCGCGACCCGGCAACGCCGTGCACCTTCGTCAACTCTGAGCTAGGCTTGATCCCATGCGACTGGCGGACCGTTTCCGTTGTCGACACCGCGTCAAATTCGCGCAGCAGCCTAGTCATAGGCCCATTCGGCAGCGATCTCATCGCTAACGACTACCGGAGTTCTGGAGTTCCCGTAGTATTTGTCCGGGACGTGCAGCCAGATGATTTTTCATGGGTTAGCGATGTCTATGTCTCTGTGCAGAAGGCTGCCCAGCTATCGGCACACACGGTGCATCCCGGAGACTTGGTTATAACAAAGATGGGGCTGCCACCTGCAATCGCCGCGGTCTATCCTGACGGACTGCCCCCGGGAGTCGTCACAGCAGACATCATCCGGCTAAGGCCGGACGTTGACGCGATTGATCCTGCCTGGCTGAGCCTGGCGATCAACTCCAACTCAACCCGGCGTCAGATAGCCGCCATCACCGGCGGGGTTACCCGGCCGAAGATCACCCTTCGCGATTTCCGCAAGATGTTGATCGCTCTGCCGCCCAGAGGTGAGCAAAAGGCCATCTCCGATCGGGTGCAGGCACTCACGGCCGAGGTGGCGGCCGTACGCCGGGAACGAGACAAGCTCCTGCTTTTCAAGCGCGGGTTGATGGATGACTTGCTGACTGGGCGGGTGCTGGTGGGTGTTCCGTCGTGAGTAACGGCTCTTGCGCGAATTTTGTGATCCTTCACGTTTAGTGATTTGGCGTGGCCGGGATCGGTCCTGCCTGTGTCGCGGGTTTCCGCGCGGCCTGCGCCTGATGCGGGGAATGTCACGATCCGGGAAAGCCGCGGCGCGGCTGCGTGAACTGGCAACGAGGCTCCGTTATGACGCGGTGGTCTGCCAAGATCACCTAGCCCGGGAGCCTCGTTGCCGCCTCAGTCTGCCACGCCGCCTGCCGGGGCGGTCAGCCCGGCGGCCCGCATCGTCTGGACGCCCTCTGGACAGGGCGAGACGCTGCTGGCCATGCTGTTCCCGCATCTGGCCGGGCTTCGGGTGCACCGGGTGGAAGAGCTGGCCGGGGCGGTGGTGATCTACGCGACATGCCGGGCGGAATCGGCGTGCTGCCCTCGCTGCGGGCGGGAGTCGGCGCGGGTGCACGGCGGGTACTGGCGAACAGTGACTGACGGTGCTGCCGGGGGCCGGCCGGTGCTGATCGCGCTGGGTGTGCGCCGGTTCCGCTGTCAGGACTCATCCTGCCGGGCAGTCACGTTCGCCGAGCAGGCCGAGGGCGTGACCGTCCGGTACCGGCGGCGCAGCGTGCCGCTGCTGGGCATGCTGGCCGGCTTCGGGCTGGAGCTGGCCGGGCGCGCTGCCGCCCGGCTGGCCGGTGTCCTGGGCGTGCCGGTCCATTCCTCTACCGTGCTGCGGCTGGTCATGGCGCTGCCGGACCCGCCGGTCACCGCCGCGCCCGAGGTCACCGGGGTTGATGATTTCGCGCTGCGGAAGGGGCGGGTGTACGGCACCGTGATAGCCGACGCGGAATCCGGGGACGTGATCGACCTGCTGCCCGACCGGGAGGCCGGCACCTGGGAGGCATGGCTGAAGGCCCATCCCGGCGCGGAGGTCATCTGCCGGGACCGGGCCGGCGCTTACGCTGAGGGCGCTTCGGCCGGCGCCCCGGGCGCGATCCA
Source organism: Streptosporangiaceae bacterium (assembly GCA_052144275.1). GTDB lineage: Bacteria > Actinomycetota > Actinomycetes > Streptosporangiales > Streptosporangiaceae > Palsa-504. The sequence goes on along the minus strand of JBKQQQ010000159.1, from coordinate 1,477 downwards.
GGTCGCCGACCGCTGGCACCTGTGGCACAACCTGGGCGAATACGTCGAGAAGGCAGTCGTCGCGCACCGCGGATGCCTGACCGCCCTAGCCGCCGCGCCCCCGGAGGGGCCAGCCGGGGACGACCCGCCCGGGCAGCAGGCGCCCAGTGCCGGCCCGGCCGCCGCACCCCCGCCCGAGCCGGACGGGCTGCGGGACGTGCACGGCCGCGAGCGGGCGCTGGTGTCCCGCACCCGCGAGCGGCACGCCGCCGTGCACGATCTGCTGCAGGCCGGGCGCTCCCAGCGGGAAGCCGCCGAGATCTTGGGGCTGAGCAGGAACACCGTGAACCGGTTCGCCCGCGAGCCCGGCCCCGCCGCGCTGCTGGTCAAGGCCACCAGCCGGGAAAGCAAGCTGGACCCGTTCAAGGCATACATCAACCAGCGATGGAACGAGGGCCTCACCAGCGCCGTCGCCCTGCACGCCGAACTAGCCGCCGCTCAGGGCTGGACGGGCAGCGTGCAGGCCATCGAACGCTACGTCCGCCAGTTCCGCCACGCCGACGGGCGGACCAGGGCAGGCCGGGCCCCCCGCCCGGCCCCCGCGGCCCCGCCGGCCCCGAAAACCCGCCAGGTCACCCGCTGGCTGCTGACCCGCCCCGCCCGCCTCGACCGCGATGACCAGGCACGGCTCGCCGCCGTCAAGGCCAGCTGCCCGCACCTGGACGCCCTGGCCGGCCACGTCCGCGGTTTCGCCGAGATGATGACCCGCCGCCAGGGCCTGCTCGCCCTCGAGGACTGGCTCACCCGGGTCGAGGCCGACGACCAGCCCGAGCTGCGCTCCTTCGCCAACGGCATCCGCCGCGACCAGCAGGCCGTCACCGCCGGGCTCGCCCTGCCCTACAGCTCCGGCACCATGGAAGGAAACGTCAGCAAGATCAAGATGATCAAACGCCAGATGTTCGGCCGCGCCGGCTTCGCCCTCCTCCGCAAGCGCGTCATACTTCACCCTGCGTAACCCCCGTCACAAAATTCGCGCAAGAGCCAGATAACGTGACGCTCCGCCAGGAACCGGGCCTGAAGCGGCAACAGGACCCGAAGCGGGAACAGGACCCGAAGCAGGAACAGGACCCGAAGGATGACTGCGCGCGGGCCTGGACATCGGACTACGAGGCTCTCATGGGTGTGCGCCGGTGCACCCTGTTCGACGTGACCGCGATCAGCGGCGCAGCCGTCTCGCCTCTGATGGGGGCCGCGACGCGGCACGCCTACCGCATCCTGTTCACCTTCACCAACGTCTGCCTCGGCGTGTGGCTACCCCACCCGAAGGTCGTCCACGGCGCACGTGAACAGCTCAACAGGCTCGGAGACCCCGGAAAGCGCAAGCCGGGCAAGCCGGGCAAGCTGCTCAGGCAGCTCCGCAACGCAGACCAGGAGGAGGACAAGGAGGCCGGCCAGGAGAAGCAGAAGCACGAGGATCGATGGTGGGCTTACCGGCCGC
>JBKQQQ010000158.1:0-12498 GCA_052144275.1 Streptosporangiaceae bacterium | reverse complement strand
TGTCACGCACCCGGGACAGCGGCGAGCGCGACCACAGGAACTCCTGGTCCGTCTCCGGGTTGCCGACCCGCTTGTACAGCGCCGCCGCCATCGGCTTCCAGTACGGCGGGATCGTCTCGAGCAGGGTTTGCAGGTTGGACGGGCCGACGATGTCCACCGCGCAACAGAACACGTCCGGCGTGAAAGCCGCGCCCACCAGGGCGGCGTAGCCGCCGTAGGAACCGCCGTAGATTGCGACCTTGGCCGGGTCGGCCCAGCCCGCCTCCACCGCGTACTGGACCGCGTCGAGCAGGTCGTCGTGCATCTTGGCGCCCCACTCGCGGTCGCCGGCCGCCACGAACGACTTACCGTAGCCGGTCGAGCCGCGGTAGTTCACCTGCAGGCACAGGTAACCCCGGTTCGCCAGCCACTGCGCCTCGGGATCCCAGCCCCAGGCGTCGCGCGCCTGCGGCCCGCCGTGCACGTTGAGCACTGTCGGCAGGCCGGACCGGCCGCCACCGGGCGGGAAGGTGGCATACCCGTGGATGGTCAGCCCGTCCCGGGCCTTGAACGAGAACGGCTCCATCCGGGCTAGGTCGTAGCGGGACAGCTCCGGCCGGGCGGAGAACAGGAAGCTGCCGGTGCGGCTGCCCCGGTCGTAGGAGAAGTACTGCACCGGGCCGGCGTCGTCGGTGAAGGCGACCAGCCACGTCGCGTCGGCTTCGTCGCGGCCGGCCGACTGCGGGTCACCGGGGTGCAGCGCCCGGACCGCCTTGAAGTCCGCTTCCACCGACGGGTCGAGCACGTGGTACTCGGCACGGTCCTTGAATACCTCGACGATCTGCGGCTCCCTGGTGTCCGGGTGGAGCATCGCGCCCGCCACATCCGCCTCGGGGTCCTCGAGCAGCACCTGGGTCTCGCCGGTGGCCAGGTCGATCCTGCTCAGCCGGCCGGTGTCCGTGCCGAGCGAGCTGATGGCCAGCAAAGACCTGCCATCTCCGCTGAACGCGAGCACATCGCTGGCCGCCACGTCGTCGGCTGTGATGGTGAGCAGCGTCCGCCAGCCGGCGTCCGCGCTGTCGCGGATGAGCAGGTCGAAGCCGCCGTCGGGCAGCGGGGCGATAGCGCCGCGGACCACCATGTCCTCGTCCGCGAGCCAGCCGGCGTACCCCGGGTTCTCGATCAGCTTGTCCAGCTCACCGGACGTCAGCGAGAGCCGGTAGACGTCGTGCAGCTGCGGGTTGTCCCGGTTGATCCCGACCAGGACCTCGTCGCGGTGGCGCTTGCTAGTGGCGATAATCCGCGCCTGAATGCCGTCAAACGGCGTCAGGTCGCGCCTAGCCATCGTCTCCAGGTCGACGTCGTACACCCGCCAGTTCTCGTCACCGCCGGTGTCCTGCAGGTACAGCAGGTGCCTGCCGTCCCGCGCCCAGGCGAACACCCGGACGCCCCGGTCGGTGTCCTCGGTGACCACCTGCGCAGACTCCCAGTCGACGCCCGTCGATCCTTGGGGCGAAATCGGCGCGACCCAGACATTGAGCACCCCGTCATGAGGTGCGATCCAGGCCAGCTGGCTGCCGTCGGGCGAGATATTCGGGCTGACGCGCTCCGGGTTGCCGAAGAGCACTTCGCGGGGGATGAGATCGGCCATGCTCCAATGCCTATCACATGGCTGGCGGTGCCATGAGGAGCGAACCGGAGGGCCAGGCGAACCGAAGGCAAACCCGAGAGCTAGGCGGTGACGTGCGGGCGCTCCGCGCGGGCCGCGAGCCTGCCGCGGACGCCGAGGTAGACGACGATGACGATGGCCAGGTAGCCGACGTAGACCAGCAGTTGCAGCGGCGTGGGCGCGTCGCTGTAGCCGAAGAAGCTGTGCAGCACGTCCCCGAACGCGCTGTCCTCCGACAGCACGCTGGCCGAGTGCCACATCGGCGCGTCGAGCACCGGCAGCCAGCCAAGCTGCTGCAGGTTCTGCACCGTGTCGGCCAGCAGCCCCGCGGCGAAGATCATCAGCAGCACGCCGATGACCGTGAAGAACCTGGCCAGGTTCAGCCGGTGACCGAGCCGGTAGATCACGAAGGCGATGCCCAGCGCGCCGGCCAGCCCGATCACCGCTCCGGTGAGCGCGCCCGCGGTCGAGGTGGAGAAGATGATCGCCAGCGTGAAGACGACGGTCTCGAGCCCTTCGCGGCCGACGGCCTGGAAGGCCAGCAGCCCGAGGCCCCACCGCGCCCGGCCGTCCAGCGCCGCGTCCGTGCGGGCGCGCAGTTCGGCGGACAGCGACCGGGCGTGCTTGCGCATCCAGAACGTCATGTAGGTCAGCACCGTCGCCGCGACCAGGTAGGTGACGGTCTCGAAGATCGTCTGCGCGCGCGAGCCGTCGTAGCTGCGGATGGTGTAATAGGCCGCGACCCCGCCCGCGGTCGCCAGCACCAGCGCGGCTCCGACCCCGAGGAATACGTCGCGGAAGTGTTCACGCCGCCCGATGCGGTTCAGGTAGGCCAGCAGGATCGCCACGATCATGCTGGCTTCGACACCCTCGCGGAGGAAGATGACGAGCGTCGCGAGCATCCGCAGGCCTCCAACCGGACGGGGCGAGGAAGGGTTAGGCTAGGCGAACCTTACTTGAAGTAAGCCCAGTTGGCATATCCCAGGAAGAGACAGTCTTCCCTTGAGGCATCCCGTGCGCTAGGACCGAAGGTCCTGAAATCCGCCGTCCGGGAGGCACGCACCCGGTCCGTTCGGTCCGAAAATGTCTTGTCCGCCCGAGGCCGCCTTATCCGGAGAACCAGTGTGCGGGCGCCGGGTTTGTGTTGTGGTAGACGTGCTTCTTTTCCTGGTATTCCTCCAGGCCGGAGACGCCGAGCTCACGGCCGATACCTGACTTGCCGAAGCCGCCCCACTCAGCCTGCGGCAGGTACGGGTGGTAGTCGTTGATCCATATGGTGCCGTGGCGCAGCGCGTCGGCCACCCGCTCGGCCTGGCCCGCGTCCGACGTCCACACCGCGCCCGCCAGGCCGTAGCTCGTGTCGTTGCCGAGCCGGATCGCCTCCTCCTCGGTGCTGAACCGCTCGACCGTCACCACCGGCCCGAACACTTCGTCCTGCACCACCGTCATCTCGCGATGGCACCCGGCGAACACCGTCGGCCGCAGGAAGAACCCCTTCGCCAGCGCTGGGTCAGTGGGCCGCTGACCCCCGGCCAGCAGTTCCGCCCCCTCGGATAGCCCCAGCGCGATGTACCGCTCCACCTTCGCGCGGTGCGCCGCGGAGATCAGCGGGCCGCACTCGGTGTCCGGGTCCAGGCCGTTGCCCAGCCGGATCCGGTCGGCCCGGGCAGCCAGTTCCGCGACGAAGCTGTCGTGCAGCGAATCCTGCACGATCAGCCGCGAGCCGGCCGAACAAACCTGGCCGGAGTGCAAGAACGCCCCGGTCAGCGCGTTGTCCACGACCGTGTCGAAGTCGGTGCCGTCGAACACGATGTTCGGGTTCTTGCCGCCGAGCTCGAGCGCGACGCGCCGCACCCCGTGCGCCGCCGCGGCCATGATGTTCTCGCCGGTCGCCAGCCCGCCGGTGAAGGAAATCAGGTCCACCGACGGGTGAGCGACCAGCGCCTGCCCCGCCGTGCCGCCTTGGCCGAGCAGCAGGTTCAGCACACCGGGCGGGATATCCGCCTCCTCGAACAACCCGACCAGGGCCACGGTTGACAGCGGCGTCAGCTCGCTGGGCTTGATCACGGTCGTGTTGCCTGCGGCCAGGGCCGGCGCGAGCTTCCAGGAGATCTGCAGCAGCGGGTAGTTCCACGGCGCGATGAGCGCGCAGACGCCGACCGGCTCGTGCGTGATCCGGCTGGTCACGTTCAGCCGCCCCGGGTCGACCACCCGTCCCGCGTGATCGCCCGCGATCCCGGCGTAGTAGCGGAACACGGCGGTGGTGTCGTCCACGTCGGCGCGCGCCTCGTTCAGCGTCTTGCCGGTGTCCAGGCTCTCGGTGTGCGCCAGCTGCTCACGGTCCCGCTGCAGCAGGTCGGCGATCTTGCCGAGCAGCGCGGCCCGGTCGGTCACCGTCGACCGGCGCCAGGGGCCCGCGTCGAACGCCTCCCGGGCGGCCGCCACGGCGGCGTCGACATCGGCGGGGCCCGCCTCGGCGAGGGTGTCCAGCGGGCTCGCGTCGCACGGGTTGATGGTCTGCGACGTGCCGCCGTCCGCGGCTTCGGTCCATTTCCCAGCGATATACAGATATCTCACGCCCTGCTCCCATGACTCGGCCGAACGTGGCCACTATAGACGCGCCCGGGGCGGTATTACGGCGGGGCCGGGGATCGGTTACTTTGCTCAGGTGAGTGGTTCGCGGACCACGCTGGCAGGGTGGCTGGCGCGGATGGGATTCGCGGATGCCGCACGGGCCGAAGTCCTCCTGCTCAACGACCTCTGCACGCCCGCGGCCGAGCTGAGGACCGACCCGGTGGTCGCCACGGTCGCCGCCGCGGCCGACCCCGACCTGGCCCTGACCGGGATGGCCAGGCTGTTCGCCGCCGCCCCCCGCAAGGACGCCCTGCGCGTCGCGCTCCATGCCGAGCAGGACTTCCGCGAGCGGCTGATCGCGGTGCTCGGCGTCAGCGCGGGCCTAGCCGACCACCTGGCCCGGCACCCGGAGGACGCCGAGATCCTGCGCGGCGCCGTCAGCCGCCCGGACCCGGCCGAGCTGCGCGCGGACATGCTGCGCGCGGTCGGCGCGGACCCCCACGACCCCGATACCCCGACGGCCGCGGGCGCCGAGCCCGTGGCCGCGCTGGCCGCGGCCTACCGGCGCAGGCTGCTGCACCTCGCGGCGCGGGATCTGACCGGGGTCGCGACCGTAGACGTGGTGGGCGAGGAACTGGCCGACATCGCGGCCGCGGTCCTCGAGGCGGCGCTCGCCGTGGCCCGGGCCGAACTGCCGTCCGGCGCGGCACCGTGCCGGCTGGCCGTGGTGGCCATGGGCAAGTGCGGCGGCCGCGAGCTGAACTACGCCAGCGACGTCGACGTGATCTTCGTGGCCGAACCGGTCAAGGACGAGGACGAGACCGCCGCGCTGGGCACCGCCAGCCGCCTCGCGGCCGGGCTGATCGGCGTGTGCGCGCGGTCCACTCCGGAAGGCAGCATCTTCCCGGTCGACCCGAACCTGCGCCCGGAAGGCCGGGCCGGCCCGCTGGTCCGCACGCTGACCAGCCACCTGGCCTACTACCAGCGATGGGCTAAGACCTGGGAGTTCCAGGCGCTGCTGAAGGCCAGGCCGGTGGCCGGCGACATCACCCTCGGCCAGGCGTACGCGAACACCCTAGGCCCGCTGGTCTGGCAGGCGGCCCGCCGCGAGCATTTCGTCGAGGACGTGCAGGCCATGCGGCGCCGGGTGGAGCAGTCGCTGCCCGCCAGGCAGGCCGGGCGCGAGCTCAAGCTCGGTCCCGGCGGGCTGCGCGACATCGAGTTCGCCGTCCAGTTGCTGCAGCTCGTGCACGGCCGCACCGACGAGACGCTGCGCTCGCCCGCGACGCTGCCCGCGCTGGCCGCGCTGGCCGCCGGCGGCTACGTCGGCCGGGCCGACGCGGAGGAACTCGGCGCGGCATACCGGTTCCTGCGCCGCACCGAGCACCTGCTGCAGCTCGGCCGGCTCAGCCGCACGCACACCCTGCCGGAGGATCCCGCCGTACTTCGCAGGCTGGGCCGGGCGATGCGTTTCAATGACGGGCCGAACGAACCCTGGTTCCAGGCCTCGGTAACCGGGATCCGCTCTGACCCGGCGGTCGATTTCGACGAGGAGTGGCGCCGCCATGCCCGTCAGGTCAGGCGGCTGCACGAGAAGCTGTTCTACCGGCCGCTGCTCGACGCGGTGGCCCGGCTGCCCACCGATGCCGCCCGGCTGACGCCCGCCGAGGCCCGGGCCCGGCTCGAGGCGCTCGGCTACGTGGACCCGGCCGGGGCGCTGCACCACATCGACGCGCTAACCTCGGGCGTGTCCCGGCGCGCGGCGATCCAGCGCACGCTGCTGCCGGTGCTGCTCGGCTGGTTCGCCGACGCCGCCGAACCTGACGCGGGCCTGCTGGCGTTCCGCCAGGTCAGCGAGGAACTGGGGTCGTCGCCGTGGTACCTGCGGCTGCTGCGGGACGAGACCAAGGCGGCCGAGCGGATGGCCCACGTGCTCGCGTCCAGCCGGTACGCGGCCAGGCTGCTGCTGCGCGCGCCCGAGGCGGTCGCGATCTTCGGCAACGACGACCAGCTGAAGGCCAGGAGCCTGACCGGGCTGCGCGGCGAGATGATGGCGGCTACCCAGCGTTACGAGGACGACGCCGAGGGCGCGGTGACCGCGGTACGTTCGGTCCGCCGCCGGGAGTTGCTGCGCACCGCGGCTGCCGACGTGCTCTGCGCCCCCGGGGGGACGCCCCCCCCAGACCCCCCCGCTCCTGGGGGGACCCATCCCCCCAGACCCCCCTTGCCCCCCAGACCCCCCCGATTCTGGGGGGAAGCCTTTCCCCCCAGGCCCCCTCGGCCCCCTCGGCCCCCATTGCATGGGGGGACCTGGGCGCTCAGGACCTTGGCGACGGAGGAGACCGGCGCGAGCCGGAGTTCGAGGAGGTGCCGTTCGCGCACCCGCTCTGGGTGGTCTACTCCTCGGGCACCACCGGGCTGCCGAAGCCGATCATGCACGGTCACGGCGGCATCGTCCTCGAGCATCTCAAGGCGCTCTCGTTCCATCAGGACCTGCGGCCGGGCGACGTCTTCACCTGGTACACCACGACCGGCTGGATGATGTGGAACTACCTGGCCGGGGGGCTGCTGGCCGGCCTGACGATCGTGCTGTACGACGGCAGCGCCACCTACCCGGCCACGGACCGGCTGTGGCGGCTGGCCGCCGAGCACGGCGTCAACTACCTGGGCGTCGGGGCGCCCTACCTGGTGGCCTGCATGAAGGCGGGGCTGCGCCCGGGTGAGCAAACCGACCTGTCGCGCCTGCGCGCCATCGGCTCGACCGGGTCGCCGCTGCCGCCCGAGGCGTTCGGCTGGGTGTACGAGCAGGTCAAGCCGGACCTGCTGCTCGGGTCCTTCTCGGGCGGCACCGACTTGTGCACCGGCTTCGTCGGGCCGTGCCCGCTGCTGCCGGTGCGGGCCGGGGTGATCTCCGGGCGCTGCCTGGGGGCCAGGGTGGAAGCCTACGACGAGGACGGCAAGCCGGTCACCGGCCAGGTCGGCGAACTGGTGATCACCCAGCCGATGCCGTCGATGCCGGTCGGCTTCTGGAACGATCCCGGCGATGTCCGGTACCGGGAGAGCTATTTCGACATGTACCCGGGGATCTGGCGGCACGGCGACTGGATCGAGGTGCTGCCCGACGGCGGCTGCATCATCTACGGCCGCTCCGACGCCACGCTCAACCGCGGCGGCGTCCGGATGGGCACGAGCGAGTTCTACCGCGCGGTCGAGGGCTTTGATGAGATCGGCGATAGCCTGGTCGTGGACACCGGCCGGCTCGGCGCCGAAGGGCGGCTGATCCTGTACGTGGTGCCCGCCGAAGGAGCTGAGCTCGACGATGACCTGAAGAACAGGCTCCGCGCGGTGCTCCGGGCGCAGCTGTCGCCCCGGCACGTGCCCGACGAGATCCACCAGGTCCCGGGCATACCGCGGACGCTGTCCGGTAAGAAGCTCGAGGTTCCGGTGCGTAAGATCCTGCACGGCATGGATCCGGAACGCGCGGCCGACCTGAACGCGCTGGCCGACCCGGATGTGCTCAGGTACTTCGGCAGGTTCCAGGGTTCCGGGGAAGGTGCCGATTCACCCCGGTTACGTAAAGAAACGTCTCCGTCACAATGAGGTGGCAGAGTTCTCCGGGGCCAAAGGTAGACCGGGATTGAGGCAAGACGGTGCATCAGGTTGTGGACACGAAGGAGTGGACGCGATGCCGGACGGTTACACGGATGAAGCCAGGGACGCCCTGCTGGCCAAGGCGCGCGAGGCGTGGAAGGACGATCCTGCCCTAGACGCGCAGGCTCTGGGCGACGGGAGCGGCGGCGACAGCATCTCCTGCTACCTGCGCGCTTATTACCAGCGCCTCGCCACCGAAGACCTGGCTCCGCCGTCGCGGCTGGCGGCCGTGGCCGGAGCGCACGCCCGGCTCGGTGTGCGCCGGCCGCAGGGCCGGGCCCTGGTTCAGGTCCGCGAGCCTGACGACGCGCACCTGAACCCGGTAAGCCGGTCCGGGCTGGTCGTGGACATCGTCACCGACGACATGCCCTACCTCGTCGACTCGGTCACCACCGAACTGAACCGGCACGAGGCCGAGATCCTGCTGATCGTGCACCCAGTGCTCCGGATACGCCGGGACGTAGCCGGCGGCCTGCGCGGGATCCTCGGGGTATGCGCGGACGACGACCCGGCCGCCGCGGCGGACGAGCAGACCGAGTCCTGGACCCACGTCGAGCTCGCCCCGCCCCGGGACCGGGTCACGGCCGAGGCGCTTGCGGCCGACCTGCGGCACGTGCTGGACGACGTGCGGGTGGCCGCCGAGGACCAGCTGAGGATGGGCGTGGTGGCCCGTCGCCTGGCCGACGACCTCGGCGGGGAACCAGGCAGCGAAGAGGCCGAGTACGGCGACCTGCTGCGCTGGCTGAGCGGCGGTAACTTCCTTTTCCTCGGTTACCGCGAATACGACCTGCTACCTGCCGAGGACGGTGCCGCCCTGCGGGCCGTGCCGGGAACCGGGCTCGGCATCCTCCGTCATAACCGGCCAGGCCGGGATGCGGTGCGCAAGCTGTCGAGCCAGGTGGCCAGGAGGGCGCAGGACCCGGACGAACGGCTGGTCCTGGCCAAGGCGAACTCCAGGTCCACCGTCTACCGGGCCAACTACCTGGACTACGTCTCGGTGAAGAAGCACGGCGCAGACGGCACGGTCACCGGGGAACTCCGGTTCGTCGGCCTGTACACGCACGCGGCGCACACCGCGCCCATCACCGGCATTCCCGTGCTCAGGAGCAAGCTGGCCCACGTCCTGGCGACAGCCGGGCTCCCGCCGGACAGCCACGACGGGAAGGACCTCGTCGAGATACTCGAGGATTTCCCGCGCGAGGAGCTGTTCGAGATCTCGGCGGACGAGCTCACCCCGATCGCCCTCGGCGTGCTGCGGCTGAGCGAGCGCAAGCAGACCCGGCTGTTCATGCGCCGGGACCGGTACGGGCGGTACATGTCCTGCCTGGTGTACCTGCCGCGGGACCGGTACACCACCCGGGTCAGGCTGCGCGCGCAGGGCATATTGCGGGACGCGCTGCACGGGGCCTCGGTGGACTACAGCGCCACCGTCGGCGACTCGGCCCTGGCCCGCCTGTACGTGGTGGTCAGGGCGGAGCGAGGCCAGTCCGTGCCGCGGGTGGACGCGGTCGCCCTGGAGCGGAAGCTGGCGGCGGCGGTCAGGTCGTGGGACGAGGACCTCGCCGTCGAGGCGATCCGGGTGCTCGGCGAGGAGCGGGCCAGCACGCTGGCCGCCCGGCTGGGCGCGAGCATCCCCGAGACGTACAAGGCGGACGTCACCGCCGCGGACGCCGTCGACGACCTTCTCACGATGCTCGAACTGCGCGAGTCGGGGAAGGAATTCGCGGTGCGGCTGGTGGAGCACCCGGGGCGGTGGACGCTGGTGGTGTACCGGTCGGGCACGCCGATCACGCTGTCCGAGGTGCTGCCCCAGCTGCAGCACATGGGGCTCGAAGTCGTCGACGAGCATCCGTACCACTTCCGCGGGAACTCGAGCGTCGGCTCGTTCTGGACCTACGAGTTCGGCCTGCGGCCGCCGGCCGCCGCCGCCTCCGGCGGCCTGCGGCAGATCTTCGAGGACGCGCTGACCGCGCTGTGGAACGGCCGGACCGAGGATGACGGGTTTAACGCGCTGGTGGTGACGGCGGGCCTGACCTGGCGCGAGGTAACCCTGCTGCGCGCCTGCGCGAAATACCTGCGCCAGGCCGGGATGCGGTTCAGCGAGGACTACGTGCAGCGGGTCCTGCGGTCGAACGGGGCGATCACCCGGCTGCTGATCCGGCTGTTCGAGTCCAGGTTCGACCCGGCCAGGCAGAACGGCGCCGGCGAACGCTGCGAGGCCATCACCGAGGAGCTCCGCGGCCAGCTCGACGAGGTGGTCAGCCTCGACCATGACCGCATCCTCCGGTCGTACCTGGCGATGATCGACGCGATCCTGCGGACCAACTACTACAAGCCAGGGGAGTCTGCCAGGGGGGGCCGGGGGGATGGGTTCCCCCCGGGGGCGAGCAGAGACGTCCCCCCGGAGTATCTCGTGCTCAAGCTCGACCCGGGCAGCGTGCCCGGGCTCACCTCACCGCGGCCCAAGTTCGAGATCTTCGTCCACTCGCCCCGGCTGGAAGCGGTGCACCTGCGCTTCGGCCGGGTGGCGCGCGGCGGGCTGCGCTGGTCGGACCGGCTCGAGGACTTCCGCACCGAGGTGCTCGGCCTGGTCAAGGCGCAGGAGGTCAAGAACGCGGTCATCGTCCCCTCCGGGGCGAAGGGCGGCTTCGTGTGCAAGCGCCTGCCCGACCCCTCCGACCGTGAGGCCTACCAGGCCGAGGTGCTGGCCTGCTACCAGACGTTCATCGCGGCGATGCTCGACGTGACCGACAACATCGAGGCCGACAAGGTGGTTCCGCCGCCTGGTGTGGTCCGCCGGGACGGTGACGATCCGTACCTGGTGGTGGCGGCCGACAAGGGCACCGCGACGTTCTCCGACACGGCCAACGAGATCGCCGCCAGGTACGGCTTCTGGCTCGGCGACGCGTTCGCCTCGGGCGGGTCCGAAGGCTACGACCACAAGAAGATGGGCATCACCGCGCGAGGCGCGTGGGAGTCGGTGAAATGGCACTTCGCGGCGCTCGGGCTGAACCCGGACACCGATGACTTCACCGTGGTCGGCGTGGGTGACATGTCCGGCGACGTGTTCGGCAACGGCATGCTGCTTTCCCCGCACATCCGGCTGATCGCGGCCTTCGACCACCGGCACGTGTTCATCGATCCGGATCCCCACCCGGAGGCCAGCTTCGCCGAGCGCGCCCGCCTGTTCGCGCTGCCTAGGTCCTCGTGGGCGGACTACGACCGGGCGCTGATCTCGCCGGGCGGAGGGGTCTGGCCGCGCAGCATCAAGTCGGTGCCGGTGTCACCGCTGGCGCGCACCGCCCTCGGCATCGACGCCACGGTCACCGCGCTGTCCCCGGACGAGCTGATCTCCGCCATCCTGGCCGCCCCCGTCGACCTGCTCTGGAACGGCGGGATCGGCACCTACGTGAAGGCCGGCTCCGAGTCGAACGCCGACGTCGGGGACCGGTCCAACGACGCGGTCCGGATCAACGCCACCCGGCTGCGCGCCCGTGTCGTCGGTGAAGGCGGCAACCTCGGCTTCACCCAGGCGGCCCGGGTCGAGTACTCACTCGGCGGCGGGCTGATGAACACCGACTTCATCGACAACTCGGCCGGGGTCGACACCTCCGACCACGAGGTCAACATCAAGATCCTGCTCGCCGACGCGATCCGGGACGGAGCCATCCCGGCGTCTGGCCGGCACCAGCTGCTGAACGAGATGACCGACGAGGTGGCCGCCCTCGTGCTCCGGCACAACTACCGGCAGAACATGGCGCTGGCCGTGGCCAGGTCCCAGGCTTCGTCCCTGCTGCACGTGCACGCGCGGTACCTGCGCAAGCTGACCAGGGACAAGCGGCTCAACACCGAACGGGACGTGCTGCCCGACGAGCGGGAGATCGCCGAGCGCCGGTCCTCGGGTCACGGCCTGACCAACCCCGAGCTCGCCCTGTTGCTCGCGCACACCAAGATCGCGGCGGGCGAGGACGTGCTCACCTCGAGCCTGCCCGACGACCCGTACCTGCGCCGCGTGCTCGACGGCTACTTCCCCGCCCCGCTGCAGGCCAGGTTCACCGACCGGATGGAGGCCCATCCGCTCCGCCGGGAGATCGTCACCACCTCGGCGGTCAACGAGATGATCGACACCTCGGGGACCACGTTCCTGTTCCGGCTGATCGAGGAGACCGGCGCGTCAGTGCCCGACCTCACCCGGGCCTGGCTGGTCGCCCGCGAGGTATTCGACATGCCGGCCTTCTGGCGCCAGGTGGAAAGCCTGGAAGGCCAGGTCGGCATCGAGGCTCAGATCACGTTGCTCCTGGAGGGGCGCAAGCTGACCGAGCGCGCGGTCCGGTGGCTGCTGCACAATCGCCGGCCGCCGTTCGACATCCAGGCGACCGTGGGCTTCCTGGCCGATGGCGTGCGGACGGTCCGTTTGGGCCTGCCAAAACTGCTCACCGGCCGGGACCTGTCCGGTTTCGAGGACCGCCGGAACTCCTACCTTGACCTGGGCGTGCCGCTCGACCTGGCCGAGCGGGTCGCGGCCATGGTGCCGACGTACTCCGCCTTCGACATCGTGCAGGTCGCCGCCTCCGCCAGGCGGGGGATCGAGGAGACCGCCGAGGTCTACTTCGACCTGGCCGACC
>JBKQQQ010000157.1:0-3338 GCA_052144275.1 Streptosporangiaceae bacterium | reverse complement strand
TGTCCACGGCACCGTCCGGCGGCAGGCCGGCCTCGCCCGCTGCGGTTGCCTGCACATCATCCCTGACGAATCCGGCCGCCAGCTTCTTGCCCAGCTGCATGGTCCGCCTCCCTCCGGTATCCATCTGTCATACCCGGCGGCAGGCAGGGCTATGCGATCCAGCTCATTGCTCACCGGGCCGGCGACTTGGCGAGTGCCGCGGCGGACCGGTGCGCGCAGGTACACGGCAGTCTCGGGCGCGTGCCGCCGCGCGAGGTGGCGCTGATGGTCAGCCGAGGAACGACTCGATCAGCGGAACGAAGGCGGCCTGGTCCTGGAACAGGAAGGCGTGGCCAGCGTCGGGGTAGAGCGTGAGCTTCGATCCGGCGATCAGCCTGGCGAGCGTGTGACTGTTGGCCAGCGGGTCGAGCTGGTCAGCCGTGCCGTCGGCGATGAGGGTGGGGACGGCGATCCTGGCGGTCTGCTGGCCGGCCGGGTCACGCCCCGCCCACCATGCGTCGACCGCGTGTCCCTGAGCGGTCACGGTGCCGGCGGGGGCGGCGGGGGCAGCTGGGTAGGCCGAGATCGCCGCGAGGTAGGTGTCCTGCGCGGCGGTCTGGCCCGCCGGGAAGAGGTCAGCCATCACTTTCTGCGGGTCGCCGCTGTTGAGCGCGCTGATCGCCTGCCGGGAGGGCCTGACAGCCTTTCCGTTGCCGGGGTAGCTGGCGCACAGGACCAGGCGGCGCACCTGATCCGGGTGCAGCACGGCGAGGGCCTGGGCGATCATGCTGCCCATCGACCAGCCCAGGACGTCCGGCCTGCCGAGGCCGAGCGCGCCGATCAGCGCGCTGGTCTGGTTCGCCACCGCGTCGATGCTGACCGGCCCCCGCAGCGGCTGCGTCTGCCCGACGCCGGCGTTGTCGAAGATCACGACGTGGTAGTGCCGGGCCAGGCTGTCGACCAAGCGCCGGTCCCACCCTTCCATGGTGCCGCTGTAGCCGGTGATCAGGACCAGCGGCGGCCCGCTGCCGACGGCGCGGTACGCGACGGCGCCCAGCCTGGTGTGCGCGATCCGCACCGGCGCGGACGCGACCGAGACCGCCGTGACCCGCGCCGCCGATCCCTTCTCCGCCTTGGCTACCGCGGCGTCGGCGAACGCCTGCACGGTGGCCGTCACCGGAGTCCCCAGGTCGGCGTAGGTGAGATAACCCTCGTATTTCCCGGCCGTGAAGAGGACGAAGTCGACGCCGATCCGGATCCCGGCGATCGTGAAGGCCCAGGCGTAAGCGGAGGACGAGCTGGCGATCCGCGGGAAGGGCAGCGGCTGGATGGTGACCATGGCCTTCCGGCCGGCGATGGTGATCGTGGCCGTGCGGCAGCGCGCCAGGGCCCGGCCGAGGCCCTGCCACCTGCGCTGAGCCCGCGGGCCGGTGGCGAGAACCTCGCCGAAATTCGGGATCGAGGTGCCCTGCACGAAGGCCGCGTCCGCGTACGTCCATCCCTTCGTGTCCCTGGACAGGCCGGACAGGCAGGGTGCCTTGGTCTGCACGCTCTTCGGGTTGGCCGGCGCCGCCGACCATCCGGCCGGCAGGTCGGTCACCGACAGCAGGCGCCGCTGGACCGCGGAAGGCTGGCTGCTTCCCCCGCATCCCGATGCCAGCAGGGCCGTCATCGCGAGCACGACCAGCGTGACCACCGGAACGCGGCGTGGCGCGCGCCCGATGGTCACCATGCGAGCGCTGTGCCTGGACAACATCGCCCGGCTCCTTCGGCTTGAGGGGTCAGACGGTGACGCGGCGTATGGTGGCGTAGCCGCCCGGCCAGCAGCACGATCGCGGGCACCGCGAGCAGGCCGGTCAGCCCGGCCGCGCCGAGCGTGGTGAAGAAGTGGCCGATGGCCAGCCAGGCGTGCACGTGGCCGATGATCACGACGCCGACGGCCAGCGCGATGACCGGAGCGGCGATGACCGCGAGCAGGCCGAGGAGGTTCCAGCGCCGGTAGACCAGCCCGAACCACATGCCCCAGACGAACATCAGGGTCAGCAGGACGAACGAGGTGAGCCAGGTGAGGTACCACGGCCCGGGCAGGATGTAGGCCACCCGGAAGAAATGCAGGCGCACGCCCCAGCCGCCGGTGGCCTGCTCGATGACCTGCAGCACGGCCAGCGCCAGCCCGTAGACCGCGGCGAGGCTGACCGCGAACAGGACGGTCCCGGCGTAGTAGGAGCGCCGGCCTACCCCGAGGGCGAGCGCGAACGGCAGCGACCGGCCGATGATCGGCACGCCCGCGATGAAGAAGAACAGGTAAATCGCGGCGACCGCCTCGGTCGGGATCTGCACGTGGTATCCCCCTGCGCTGGCAGCGAGGAGCACCCATATCGCGAAGACGAATGCCAGGACGGCCCAGGGCAGGGCCGTGTAGCTGAGCGGGTTGGCCAGGTGGAACCGGGCGACCTTGATCCAGGTAGTCATGTGCTTGCCCTTTCCCGCGTTCCCGGTGTCCGGGTAATGCTGGTCCTCGCGGACAAACACCATCCGGTGCAGCAGCGCATCGTTGGTGACCGGCCTGGCACCCAGGACGGTGACGCTGCCGGCCGAGGGGAACTCCTGCCCCGCGACGATGCGCAGCAGCGTGGTCTTGCCCGCGCCGTTGCGGCCGAGCAGCCCGGTGATGGACCCGGGCTCGATGTCGAAGCTGACGTTGTCGAGGGCAAGCTGGCCGCGGTTGCGGCGGGACAACCCGGCCACCGAGATCGCTGGCGTCATGACCTGGTGCCTCTCTGCGCGAAGCCGGACTCGCGGATCAGCGCGACCAGCTCATCGGCGTCAATCCCGAGCCGGCTGGCCTCGGCGACCAGCGGCTCCACATAGCGCTCGAGGAACAGCTTGCGGCGCTCGGTCAGCAGCCGCATGCGGGCGCCGGCTGCGACGAACATCCCGATGCCGCGGCGCTTCTCCAGCAGCCCGTCGTCGGTCAGCATGCCGATCCCCTTCGCCGCGGTGGCCGGGTTGATCCGGTAGAAGGCGGCCAGCTCGTTGGTCGAGGGCACCCGCTCGCCCTCGGGCAGGGTCCCGTCCGCGATCTCGTCGGCGAGCCGCTCGGCGATCTGGACGAACAAGGGAATGCCCTCATCGAGGCCGGTCATCTCCAAGCAGGCGCCATCCGCACGGCGGCCAGCGCGCCGGTGCCCGGCCGCATCGACGCGGCCCGGTCCGCGTATCCCGGCTGCCGGGCGCCGCTGATCTAGCTGCCAGGCGCCGCGGAACTGCCAGGATCCGCAACGGCCGGGTCGGCATCCGGCTCGTGGGCGAGCCACACGACCGCCAGGGGCGGCAGCGTGAGCGTGGCGGAGTAGTCG
>JBKQQQ010000156.1:0-16219 GCA_052144275.1 Streptosporangiaceae bacterium | reverse complement strand
TACGTCTCCCGGCTGAACTTCCCGCCGTCGCTGGGCAACGCGCTGTACGCGATCAAGCTCACCGCCGAGAACCTGCGCCAGGCGACGTGGAACCCGCAGGATCTGCCCGGCCGCGAGGGCATGATGTACGCGCAGTACATCGCGGCCCAGGCGTTCAACTCCGGCGGGCTGGGGATCATCCACTCCATCTCGCACGCCGTGAGCGCCTTCTACGACCTCCATCACGGCCTGAACAACGCGATCGCGCTGCCCCGGGTCTGGGCGTTCAACATGCCGGTGGCCTACAAGCGCTTCGCCGAGATCGCCGCGGTGATGGGCGTGGACACGCACGGCATGACCGACGTCCAGGCGGCCGAGGCCGCGCTCGCCGCGGCCATCCGGCTGCTGCGCGACGTGGGCGTGGCGGAGAAGTTCACCGACGTGACGCAAGACACCTACTCGAAGAACCGGCTCGGCAAAGGCCCGACCAAGTTCTACGAGAACTCGCCAGTGGTCCGCGGGGACGCCGAGGACGTCGACCGGATCACCAACCACGTCCTCGGCGACGCCTGCACGCCGGGCAACGCCAAGGAGTGCACGTTCGAGACCGTCCGCCCGGTGGTCGATCACTGCCTGAACGGCGACCTGGATGACCTCCTCAGCTGAGATCCTGCCTCAGGTGGTAGGCCCGGTGCTGGCGCACCGGGCCTATCATTGGGCCCTACCTGGAGAACGAATGCCGTACTTCGAGACCGTCGATGACGTCACCGGCGCGCTGGCCGGCCACGGGTACATCGCCGACCGGCAGCTGGCCACGGCGGTATTCATCCAGACCCAGCTCGACAAGCCCCTGCTGGTCGAGGGGCCGGCCGGAGTCGGCAAGACCGAGCTGGCCAAGGCTATCGCCGCGGCGACCGGGCGGCGGCTGCTGCGGCTGCAGTGCTACGAGGGGCAGGACGACACCAAGGCCCTGTACGAGTGGGACTACGGCAAGCAGCTCCTGTACACCCAGATCCTGCGGGAGAAGATCGGCCAGCTGCTCGGAGACACCCCCGACCTGCATACCGCGATCGAGCGGATCGCGCAGCAGGAGAGCGCCTTCTTCTCCGAGCGCTTCCTCGCCCCGCGCCCGCTGCTCGAAGCCATCCGCTCGCCCGATCCCGTGGTGCTCCTGATCGACGAGGTCGACCGCGCGGACGAGGCCCTGGAGGCGGTCCTGCTCGAGATGCTCGCCGAGTATCAGGTATCGGTGCCGGAGATCGGCACGTTCGTGGCCCGGCACCCGCCGTGCGTCATCCTCACCTCGAACAACACCCGCGACCTGTCCGCCGCGCTCAAGCGCCGCTGCCTGCACCTGTTTCTCGACTACCCCAGCGCCGGGCGCGAGCTCGAGATCCTGCGGAGCAAGAAGACCGGCTTGCCCGACGCGGCCGCCGAGCACCTCGTCCAGATCGTCCGCGGGCTGCGCGGGCTGGACCTCCGCAAGGCGCCCAGCATCTCGGAGACCGTGGACTGGGCCCGGACGCTGGCGGTGCTCGGCGTCGAGGAAATCGCCCCGGCCGTCCTCGCCGACACCATCTCGGTGGTGGTGAAGTACTCGCGCGACGTCCGGCGCGCGCTGGACGCGCTGCCGTCCCTGGTGGACCCGAACGCCGCCCTGGCCGACGAGCCCGGACGCGACCACCCGCACGACCATGACCACGGTCACGAGCATGGGCCCGAGTATGGGCACAGTCACGGGCCCGGCGACCCCCGGCACGGTCAGGGACCGCACGCCGCTGACGGTCACGACGCGGATGCTCGGGCCGAACGGGCGGCGAAAGACCAGCCCGGACGACACGACGAGCACTACTACGGGGCGCCGACGCCGGCCGCCTCAGTCGGCTCCGGGGCCCGCGCCGTGCCCGCCAGCCAGGGCAGTCGCTCGTTCGCCAAGGGCCTAGCGCGCCGCCGGGCGCTCTAGACGCGAGCGGGAGGTAGGGCGCGCTTTGGAACGTAGCCTGCACCGGTTCGTGCGGCTCCTGCGCCTGCGCGGGGTCCGCGTGTCGGTGACCGAGGCGCTCGATGCCATGCACGCCGCGGCCACCCACGGCGCCCTGGCCGATCGCGAGACCTTGCGGTGCGTGCTGCGGGTGGCCCTCGTCAAGGACCGGCGCGACGAGGAGCTGTTCGACGAGCTCTTCGACCGTTACTTCCGGCTCGAACCGGTCGCGGCCGCCGAGCAGCCGGGCCACAACCACGCGCACGACGACCTGGCCGACCAAGGCACCGCGGAGTCGTTCACGATTTCGCCGGAGGCCTCGCAGACCCCGCAGCAGGGTCATTCGCACGGCAAGCCGGCCGACATCCGCGACTTCTTCCGCCAGCAGGACCTGGCGACGGCCTACAACCTGCATCAGGAGGCCAACAAGATCGACCTGGCGTCGATGACGGACGAGATCGTGCTGTCCAAGGAGCGCGGCCGTACGGCCTCCTCCGGCCCTCGCGTGCAGCTGGATACGTCCCGGCTGCACGGCGGAGGCCTGCCGGGCAAGCTGCAGAGCAGCCCAGGGACCCGGCTCGACGCCGGCCTGACGGTGGCCGAGGAGCAGGCCCTGCTCGACTGGCTCGGCGATCCGGACGCTGACGTACCGGCGGACGCGCTCGCGGCTCTGGCGCGCGGGTCGGGCGGCGAGATCGCCAACCTCAGCGAGCTGCTCAAGCGCCACCTAGAGGCACTCGCGGCCATGGACCACCGGGCCATCGAGTCCCCGGAGCGGCCAGGCGTCCGTACGCCCGCGGTCGGCGAGGCCGAACGTCGCCAGCTCGAGGAGACCCTGCGCCGCCTGGCCAAGACCATGCCGGGAGCCCTGACGCACCGGCGTGTGGTGGCCGGCCGGGGCCGCGTCGACCCGGGTCGCACCATGCGTACCAACATGCGCTTCGACGGGATCCCGTTCCGGCCGGTGACGGTGGCACGTAGACAAGACAAGCCCCGTCTCGTCGTCCTGGCCGACGTGAGCCTGTCGGTCCGCCACACGGCGCGCTTCACCCTGTACCTGGTGCATGGCCTGCAGCGGCTGTTCGGGCAGGTGCGCACGTTCGCGTTCGTGGCCGACATAGCGGAGGTCACCGACCTGTTCGCCGAGCATCCGGTGGAGCGCGCGCTGGAGGCGATCTTCGGCGGCGACGTGCTGGACGTCGACGCCGACTCCGACTACGGTGCCGCGTTCGGGCAATTCCACGAGGAGTTCCCCGACCTGGTGACCCGGCGGACCACGGTGGTGATCCTCGGCGACGGGCGCGGCAACGGCCACGACGCCAACCTGGGCGTCTTCGAGGAGATCGCCAGACGCTGCAAGCAGCTCATCTGGCTGACGCCGGAGCGGCGGAACATGTGGCGGCTAGGCGGCTGCGATCTGCCGCGATACGCGGAATTGTGCGATCGCGTGGAGGTGGTCCGTGACCTCGACGGGCTGGACCGCGTCACCGAGGACATCGTGGCCCGGCTGGCCGGACGCTGACCCGGGCCCGTCGGCCGACCATAGCCGCTCTAGCGTGCGGCTGAGTTGTTGGCCGGAGCGGTCTGCAGCGGCGCGGTCGCGGTCGAGGCGGGCAGCGTCGAGGGGTTGACGAACGTGCTGCCGCCCGGCCCGGCCTGTACGGCCTCGTGCAGTGCGCTGCCCTGGAGGTACTGCGGCCAGCTGAGGAACCACTCGGTCCAGCCGTTGTCCCAGGTGCCTGCCTTCGGGCTGCCCATGATCGTGATGGGGTCACCGGGCACGGCCAGGTTGTAGTACGTCTCGGCGTCGGCGGGCGACAGGTTGACGCAGCCGTGGCTGACGTTCTCGAAGCCCTGCTGGCCCACGGACCAGTACGCGTCGTGGTAGTAATCCCCGCTGAAGGTGAACCGCACCGACCACGGAACCGACAGGCTGTACCCCGGGCCGGTCATCTGCACCGGGTTGGCCTTCTCGATGGTCAGGTAGCTCCCGTCGGGCGTGTCGTCGCCCGGCCTGCCGGAGCTGATCGGCCAGTCGTAGCGGAGCTTGCCGTTGTAGTAGATCTGCGTGCGGTGCGCCGTGGTGTTCCCTATCGCCACCAGCGACGCGCCGATGTCGAAGGTCTGGGTCAGGGTGTGGGCGCCGTACACGCCCGGCGCGCCCGGCACGCCGTTCAGGTGCCCGGTGAAGCTCACCGTGGTGCCAGCCGGCCAGTAGTCACGCGGCCGGAAGTAGGCGCAGGTAGCGGCCATGTTGCAGGGATAATCCCAGTACCACGCGCCGACGACCGGCTTCGACGTCGTTATCTGCAGGGCCCGCTCGACCGCGGCCTTGTCGGTGATCGGTTGGCTGAAGTACAAGATGATCGGCATTCCCACGCCGTAGGTCTGGTTGTACCCCTCGAGGATCTCGGTGGTGAACGTCCGGCTCGGCGTCAGCGTGCGGAACGTGCTCGTCGTGGTGATGGTGCCGCCGCCGCTTCGGGACGCGGTGGCCGTCACCGTGTAGGCCTGCGAGACGTCAAGCGCCCACTGGCTGTGCCAGACCTTGCCGCCCTGGCTGAGGCTCCCCGTCACCGCATCGCCAGGGGTACGCACGGTGACGTTCTTCAGCGTGCCGCTGGTCGCCGTGACGGTGATACCGGCGGACGGGTCGGCGTCGGCGGCGTCGTTGGCGGGCGTTATCTTCACCTCGGGAACGGCCGTGGCAGCCCTAGGCTTAGCGTTGGCCGCCGGCCTTACCTGGCTGGTGCTGTGTCCGCTACCTGTGCACGCCGCCGTCAGCAGGGCCAGCGCCGCTACGGCAGCCGTGCCAACGTGCCGCCTCAGCCTCCGGCCCGCCGCGCCATCCTTGCGCCGTATCCTGATCGTCATTGCGGCCCTCACATCAGGACCCGTTCCCCGGAACGACCGGTCATATACCGACAAGTGGCCTCGATGGCGCCAGGACGCTGCAATGGGTGATCGGCTCGGGCCAACGGAGATGGCCGGCGCGCCGCATCGCCGCGATTCGCCGGCCGTTTCCGCAGCCCAGGTCAGGTCAGGACCGGACGCCCCAGCGGGAAGGGCCGTCCGCCGGTGGCGACGCTGAGCGACCCGGCGAACACGTAGGCTCCTACCGCGGCGAACGCGAAGACGACGATCCCGGCCGCCTTGTCCAGGCCCGACGAGCCGTTTACGGTGCCCGCCAGGACCAGGATCAGCGCCAGTTCCACCAGCACGAAGATCAGCGTGAAGGCCGAAGGCAGGCGCAGGCTGCCCGCGGTCAGCACCGCGATGATGACGATCCAGCTGATCAGGAAGGCGGCCACGGTGTGCACGGTGGCGGCCGGAGTCACCCCCCACCAGCCATGGGCCAGCCCGGTCAGCAGGGCGGCGTAGCTGAGCCAGAAACCGCCGAAGACGGCGAAGACCGCTGCCACGGCGGACTGGCCGAGCGCCGCGCTCCATACCGTGGCGATGAGCTGCCCGATGCCGGTGGCCAAGATGATGATCGGCAGGGCCCCGCCCGCGGCGGGAGCGTAGTTGATGAGCGCCAGGCCGAGCATCACGGATCCCACGACGAACGTGGGGACGCCGACGATGGCCGGGTCGCCGGTCAGCGGCCCGACGGCCGCCTGCTCGGCGGCCGGCGCCTCGATGTCCTGGGCGACCCCTTCGGGCGCCCCGGCGTGGTCGGTAGCAGTCATGTTTCCTCCTTGATGGATGAACCGGCCGTTACCGAGGCCGGTCCGGCGCGGCGTTGTGCTGCAGCTGGGTCAGGACCGACGCATCCCGCAGGGTGGTGACGTCGCCGGGCTCCCGGCCTTCCGCGACGTCACGCAGGAGCCTGCGCATGATCTTCCCGGACCTGGTCTTGGGCAGGTCGTCGGCCCAGATGATCCGGCCCGGCCTGGCCAGCTTGCCGATCTGGCGGCCGACGTGCTCGCGCAGCGTCGTCTCCAGGTCCGGCTCTCCCGCGACGCCGGAGCTCAGGGTGACGTAGGCCACCACCGACTGGCCGGTCAGGTCGTCGGCGGTGGCGATGACCGCGGCCTCGGCGACCGCGGGGTGCGAGACGAGGGCCGATTCGATCTCGGCGGTGGACAGCCGGTGGCCGGACACGTTGATGACGTCGTCGACCCGCCCGGTGATCCAGAAATAGCCGTCCTCGTCGCGCCGCGCGCCGTCGCCGGCGAAATAGGTGCGGGGACCGAACCGGCCGAAGTAGGTCTGCACGTACCGGTCGGGGTCGTCGTACAGGGTGCGGAGCATGCCCGGCCACGGCCGGGTCAGCGCGAGCAGGCCGCTCCCCCGCTCGATCTCGCCACCCGACTCGTCCACCAGGGCGGCCGACACGCCGGGCAGCGGCAGACCCGCCGATCCCGGCTTCGCGGCGATCAGGCCGGGCAAGGTGGTGATCATGATGGCTCCGGTCTCGGTCTGCCACCAGGTGTCCACGATGGGGCAGTGCTCGCCGCCGATGGCGGCGTAGTACCACAGCCAGGCCTTGGGGTTGATCGGCTCGCCGACCGTGCCGAGCAGTCGCAGCGACGACAGGTCGTGCTTGGCCGGGTAGTCCTCCCCCCACTTCATGCACGCCCGGATGGCGGTCGGCGCGGTGTAGAAGATCGTCACGCCGTACCGCTCGACGATCTCCCACCAGATGTCCTTGTCCGGGTAGTCCGGAGCGCCCTCGAACATCACCGAGGTGCAGCCGTTGGCCAGCGGGCCGTAGACGATGTACGAATGACCGGTGATCCAGCCCACGTCGGCCGTGCACCAGAAGACGTCGTGCTCGGCGTCCAGGTCGAAGACCATCGCGGTGGTGGTGGTGACCGCGGTGAGGTATCCGCCCGTGGTGTGCAGGATGCCCTTGGGTTTGGCGGTAGAGCCGGACGAGTAGAGCAGGAACAGCGGGTGTTCCGCCTCCATCGGCTCCGCCGGGCAGACCGGGTCGGCGGTGGCGATCAGGTCGTCGAACCACATGTCCCGTCCGGGTCGCATGACGCATTCGGCGCCGGTGGACCTGACCACCACCACCGTCTCCAGGTCGGGTAGATCCGAGATCACCTCGTCCACCTGGTGCTTGACCGGGATGAACTTGCCCTTCCGCCGGGCCCCGTCCGGGATGATCAGCGCCTTGGCCCGGGAGACCTCCATCCGCTCGCGCACGGCGGTAGGGGCGAAGCCGCCGAAGACGACGGTGTGCGGCGCGCCGATGCGGGCGCAGGCGAGCATGGCCACCACGACTTCGGGGATCATCGGCAGGTAGATGCCGACGACGTCGCCCTTGCCGACCCCCTGCGCCTTGAGCGCGTTGGCGAGCCGCTGCACGTCATGGAGGAGGTCGGCGTAGGTCAGGTCGCGTTCCTCGCCCTCCTCGCCCCGCCAGTGGAACGCGACCCGGTCACCGTGGCCGGCCAGCACATGCCGGTCGAGGCAGTTGTAGGACACGTTGATGGTCCCGTCGGCGAACCAGGTATAAAACGGCGGGTTGCTGTCGTCCAGCACCTTAGAAAATGGCGTTTCCCAGTGCAGCCGCTCACGCGCCTGCGTGGCCCACCACGCCTCCGGGTCCGCTGCCGCCCGCTCGTATACGCCGGGGTCACTTACCCGAGCCTGAGCGGCGAAGCCGGCGGGCGGCGGGAACTTCTCGACCTGCAGCAACGTCTCCAAGCGGTCACCGACTTTAGGATATGGACCGGGCATTTGCGCTCCTTCCGGGGATCTAGCCTCCAGCCTCCGCGAAGCAGCCCGCTCGCGGCACTCTCCGCAGGTCGCGAGCCTCGTTGACATCTGGCCAGGACCCACCTAGCCAATCGGCCGGTATGCCGATGCCAGACAGGCGGTTTAGGTTCGCTGGCATTCCCCTTACCGGTCATTTGCCGTCTCATAGTGAGCACTGGCCTGGGGCGCCGTCTCCCGGCTGGATCGTGGCGAGGAAGCACCCACGAGCCGCGCGGGGCATTGACTGCCTCTACCTTCTATAGGCAAGGAGATACATTCCAATGACGGTAACTCTGGACAAGAACACCGAGGCCTTCATCGCAACGCCCCGCCAGTTGTTCGTCAACGGGCAATGGGCGGATGCCGCGTCAGGCAGGACGTTCGAGACCCCGAACCCAGCGACGGGCGAGACCCTCGCGCGCATCGCCGAGGGAGGCGCCGAGGACATCGACCGGGCTGTCCGGGCCGCGCGCTCGGCATTCGACGACGGCCCATGGGGCAAGATGACGCCGTCCGAGCGCGGACGCATCATCTGGAAGATCGGCGACCTGATCTACGAGCACCTCGAGGAGCTTGCCCAGCTCGAGTCGCTCGACAACGGCAAGCCGTATGCCGTCGCGAAGGTCGCAGATGTGTCCCTGTCGGCGGACATGTTCCAGTACATGGCCGGCTGGGCCACCAAGATCGAGGGCAACACGATCAACATCTCGGTGCCCTACATGCCGGGCGCGAACTTCCACTCCTACACGCTGCGGGAGCCCGTAGGCGTGGTAGGGCAGATCATCCCGTGGAACTTCCCGCTGCTGATGGCCGCGTGGAAGCTTGCCCCGGCGCTCGCGACCGGGTGCACCGTGGTGCTCAAGCCGGCCGAGCAGACCTCGCTGACCGCACTGCGGCTGGCTGAGCTGATCGCCGAGGCCGGGGTGCCTGACGGCGTGGTGAATGTCGTGACGGGCTTCGGCGAGACGGCAGGCGCCGCGCTCGCCGCCCATCCTGACGTGGACAAGGTCGCGTTCACCGGGTCAACGGACGTAGGCAAGCTCATCGTGCACGCGGCCGCGGGCAACCTGAAGAAGGTGAGCCTGGAGCTCGGCGGCAAGAGCCCGAACATCGTCTTCGAGGACGCAGAGGACGCCGCGGTCGAGGGATCGGCCAACGCCATCTTCTTCAACCACGGCCAGTGCTGCGTGGCCGGCTCGCGGCTGCTCGTGCACCAGAACCGCTTCGACGAGGTGGTCGGCGGCGTCGCCGAGATCGCGAAGTCGATCAAGCTGGGCGCCGGCATGGAAGTAAGCACCCAGATGGGCCCGATGGTGTCGGAGGAGCAGTTCAAGCGGGTCAACAGCTTCCTGGAATCCGGCAGGGCCGAGGGAGCCACCGCACTGGCCGGCGGCGGCACGTTCGGTGATCGCGGCTTCTTCATCGAGCCGACGGTGCTGATCAACACCCACGGCAACATGAAGGTGGTGAAGGAGGAGATCTTCGGGCCGGTCGTGGTCGCCGAGCCGTTCAGCGACCTGGACGACCTCGCGGCCAAGGCCAATGACACCCCATACGGCCTCGGGGCCGGGATCTGGACCCGCGACATCTCCAAGGCCCACGCGCTGGCGAAGAAGCTCAGGGCGGGCAGCGTGTACGTCAACTGCTACAACGTGTTCGACGCGGCGCTGCCGTTCGGCGGCTACAAGCAGTCCGGCTGGGGCCGCGAGATGGGCCACGAGGTGCTCGAGGCCTACACCGAGGTCAAGGCGGTCACCACCCTGCTGTGACCAGTGCCCGTACTGGGTTCTGCGCCAGCAGCGCCAGCCCGTAGGCGAGCACGCCGGGGCAGCAGTAGACAAGGAGATGGCCAGAATCGACGAGGAGGGAGATGGCCGGGCTCGGCAGGACCTGAGCCCGGCCCGGCCAGGAGCCGGTCAGATCAGGGTCAGATCAGGGCTAGTCAGATCAGGCCGAGCTTGCTGGCCGCGTACACGGCCTCGGCGCGGCGCCGCGCGCCCAGCTTCTGCATGACGTTGCCGACGTGGAACTTCACCGTCGCCGCGGAGATGTACAGGCGCTGCCCTATCGCGACATTGCTCAGCCCGCGAGCGAGCAGGACCAGGATCTCCCGCTCTCGCGGCGTGATGTCGCTCGCGGCCGGCCTCCCGGTCCGCTGGCTGCCGTGCATCCAGCGGACGACGACCCCGGCGCTGCGGGAGTCAAAGGCGCTCTCCCCCCGGTGCACGGCCCTGATGGCCCGGACCAGCTCGGTCAGGTCCACGTCCTTGACCACGAAGCCCTTCGCGCCCTGCTTGATGGACTCCAGGATCAGCCACTCGTCCGCGGAACTCGTCAGCACGAGCACGCGGATGTCGGGATAGCGCTGGGTTATCGTGCCGCACAGGGCCAGGCCGTCGCACTCGCTGCCGGCGGTCAGCCGCAGATCCAGGAGCACCACCCGGGGACGGGCCCGGTCGAGCATCGCCGGGGCCAGCCGGGCGGACGGCGCCTCGCCGACCACCCGCAGATCCGGTTCCCGGTCGATCATGGCCCGCAGGCCCTGCCGGACGATCGCGTGATCGTCGATGATAGCGACCCGGATCTCATCCATGGGTCCCTCCTTGTCGGTAACCGGGGGCTGGGGCCGGCAGGGACACCTGGATGGCAATCCCGCCCAGGTCGGACCGGTCAGCCCGCAGGCTCCAGCCCATCTCTTCGGCCCGCGCGGCGATGTCGGTCAGGCCCAGGTGGTAGCCGAGGCCCGTGCCGGGGACCTCACCACGGATGATCTTCCTGAGCGTCTTCGGGTTCCCGCTTCCGTCGTCCGCGACACAGAGCGCGATGACGCCGCGGCCGTAGCTCAGCCGGATGACCGCGCAACGGGCCCGTCCGTGGACGGCCGCGTTGAAGACGCACTCGCTGGCCATCTGGAACATCGACCGGGAGACCGCCGCCGGCAGCGGCACCGGCGTCCCGGTCACCTCGACGCTCACGTCGAGCCGGCGCACGGGATGCTGGGCCTTGAGGCGCCGTAGCATGTCGGGAAGTTCTTCGTCGGGGGCGGTCGCGCCCTCGCGGAGGTTCTGCAGCGAGGACCGCAGGTGCCGGACGGCCGTGGCGGTAAGTCGCCTGGCCTGTTCCAGGCTCGCGTGCATGGGTGATCCCGCGGGCACGTCGGCCAGGCACAAGTCGATGGCCAGCCCGGCCGCCAAGACCTCCTGGATGGCTCCGTCGTGCAGTTCCCTGGCCAGGCGGTGCCGCTCATGTTCGGCGAGTATCTGCGGTACGGCTGGCTGAGGGCGGCGGGCCACCTGGGCCGGGACGGGTGACGGCGCCCGGAATGGCTGGGCGTTCGCCGAGACGGCGGTACGGGTCATGTCGTCCCTCCTCGGTGAGAGGGGCTTATCGTAAACCGGGTGAGGTAGGCCGTTGGTAGGTCGCCGTCCGCTGGTGCTGCCGAGCAGGTCCAGGTCATACGGGGTCAACTCCAGGTACCGCTGCACCGCGGCTGGATGGGTATCGCGCGAGCGGAGGGCACCGCCGACGCAACTGCGAGCGAACGGTCATGATCAAGCCTCAAGGCCGGAATTTGTGCCCGCTACCGATCCTGCGAACATGTGGCATTGTCGACCCGATACGCACGGGATGTTAAGGCCAAAAGTCCCGAACCCAGGGCCCGCCGTCCCGCCGTGACCGGAGCTCGCCATCGCGCCAACCCGCGACGACGTACTTCGGGCTCGTCCTGCAGGCGCTCCTGGAGGCCGTAAGCCAGCGCCAGGAGCCCTCGGCTTCGACGGTTCCCTATAGTCCGCGGCTGCCACCGAGCAGGTCCAGGTCATACGGGGTCCGCTCCAGGTAGCGCTGCACCGACGCCGGATGCGGATCGGCCAGCAGCGCGTTGCGCACCGCGACCGTGACGAAGGTACCGAACTCGGCGAGCGCCGGGGATTCGGAGCCGGGAAGCAGTTCTCCGCCGTACAGCTCGGTGGCGCCCGCCACGTCGCCGGCCCGAAGCCGGCGCAGCACGTCGGTGACGTCACAGCGCACGTCGAGGCCGATGCGGTACGGACGGGACTCCAGCCGGCCGCCGAGCAGCGCGCGCAACTGCGACATCTCCGCCTTCAGCGTGCCCTGGCTCACCCGCCGGTCCCCGTAGAGCCGTGAGTGCAGCTCACCCAGGTCGAGCCCGTCGGGATTCAGGGCCAGCAGCGCGAGGATCTCCAGCTGCCGTTTGGTCAGCCGCAGCGGGACGCCGTCCAGCTGCGCGCTTGGCTGGCCGAGCAGCTTGAGATCGAGCAGCCCCCCGCCGTGACCCGCGTCATTCTGTGCGGCGCCGTTGTGCGCCGCGGCCGCCGCGCGCACCTCGCGTCCGAGCAGCCGGGCCAGCGCCTGCGCCGTGGCCAGGCCGATCGGGTGCGAGCGGTCCCAGGTCGTGGACAGGTCAAGCACGCCCAGCTGGCGTCCGGTCCTCGGGTCGTGCACTGGGGCCGCCCAGCACACCCAGCCGTGCACACAGCTGGAGAAATGCTCCGCCGAGTACACGGTTGCCGCGTGGTCAAGCCGGAGCGCCAGATCCAGGGCGTTGGTCCCGACGCTGGCCTCGTCCCACCGGCCTCCCGGGATGAAGTTCACCTTTTCGGCTTTGCGCCGCATGACCGCGCCGCCGTAGGTCCACATAATGCGGGCGGCGGGATCGGTGACCGCCACGACAAGCTCGCCGTCGTCCGCCGCCGCCTGCAGCTGGGATTCGAGCTGCCGCACGGCGTCGGACAGCGGGCTCGTCTGGAAGGCATTTCGCGTTTCGTCGAGGTCAGCCAGAGGCGCCTCGGCGACTTCGGGCATGATGTACGCGGCGGAGCGCTCCCAGCTCGCCACGATCTCGGTGCGCACGCCCGCCCGCTCCGGGTTCGTCGGCCGCCGGTCGCAGATCGCCGGAATGTGCAGATCCCATGCTCGCGCCAGGAGAGAGCGCCGCCGGTGCAACTGCGAGCGAGTAGGCATGATCAAACCTCAGGGCCGGGATTTGCCCGCTACCGATGCTGCGAGCATGCGACATTATCGACCGGTTACGCAAGGGGACGTTAAGGCCGAAAGTCCCTCGGATCCGCGGCCCTCGTCCTGCCGGGTGGTCGCGGGGTATCAGCCTCGCCCGGAGCAGCGACCAGCGGACCGGGCGGTAAGGGACAGCTCTAGATTCCAGATGACCAGGAAACTTCGTGCGGGTTCGGCGTTACCCGGCGGCTGCCGCCTTGGACAGGTCGACCTCGAACTCCACTGTGACCTCGTCGCGCAGCTTGAGCGCGCCGAAGAAGCCGGTGTACGGCTTGATCCCGAACGCGGACTGGACCAGCGTGGCGGTTCCCCGGTACCGGCCGGAACCCGGCGCGGTTACCTGCAGCCGGGCCGGCTGCGTCTTGCCGTTCAGGGTGACCGAGCCCTCGATCGCGCCGCCGCTGGCCCCGGAGGGAATGATCCGCGACGAGGCGAAGGTCGCGGTGGCCCCGCCCAGGATGTTCTCCATTTGCTTCTTGATCTGGGCGCGGTCCCCGTCGGTGAGCGGCTTGACCCCGCCCGTCCCCTCGCGGACCTCCAGTGAGCCCAGGTCGAGTTCGGCGGTGACCGTGGCGGCGGTCAGGCCGCCATCTTCGTCGGCAGGCACCTCGACCCGCGCCGACCACCGGGTCACCTCGATGGTGAGGTCATGGCCTGCCTTGGCGGCCATCCCGGCCCGGCCCGTCTTGATGACGACGCGCCCCGTACCCGGCCCGAGCCGAAAATTGCCTGTGTAAGCAGTCACGGGCCAACCGTACGGGGTCAGGCGGGAAAAGGTCTACTACCGGTTTCGATGCGGCGACGTATGTCGCCAATGTTCTGTGTTTCGGGCGCAGGAGCATCATGAGCGCAGCGAGCTTGTGCGCGAGGCCTTCCGGGCGGCAGCCGGCGGCCTGCCGCCGTTACTATCGAAACACCCGAGGGCGATCCCGGTCTGATGCTGACGGAGATCGCGGCGGCAGAGGTCGGCATTCTCGTCGTGGGAAAGGAGCGCGGCCAGCCCATGAGGCACCTGGCGCACGGATCGGTGAGCAGCTACTGCTGCGAGTGTTCGCGGTGCCCTGTCTTTGTCGTGCCGCCAGCCGAAGGGGCCGGCCGGTGAGCACGCCAGTGGCGGCCACGTATGCGCTGCTGACCGACGGCAGCACGGTGGAGGTCAGGCCGGCCCGGTCGCAGGATGCTGAGGCGGTGCGCGCGATGCACGCTGCCATGTCACCGGACAACATGTACCTGCGGTTTTTCAGTATGAGCCCGGGCGTGGCCGAGCAGGAAGCCAGGCGGGTCTGCCGCGAGCCGGATTCCGGGCATGTGGCGCTGCTGGCCTGGCAGGACGGCAGGCTGGCCGGCGTCGCCGCCTACGAGCCGGCCGGGAAGCCCGGCGTCGCGGAGGTGGCGTTCGCTGTCCCTGATGACATGCACGGCCGCGGTATCGCCAGCTTGCTGCTCGAGCATCTGGTCTGGCAGGCACGGCAGCGCGGCCTGCGGGCCTTCACCGCGGAGACGCTGGCGGAGAACTCGGCGATGCTGCGGGTGTTCGCGGACGCCGGCCTGCCTGCGAAGCGGCGGATAGCCGGGGACACGGTCGAGCTGACCTTCCCCCTGCCCAGCGGCGAAGATGCTTACCGGCTGGGCAGTTACCTGGAGGCCGTGGCGAGCAGGGAAAGCCGGGCGGATGTGGCGAGCCTGCGCCCGCTGCTGCAGCCGCGGTCGGTCGCCGTGGTGGGCCCGAGCCGACGCCGCGGCACCGCCGGCCGGGCCGTCCTGCGCAACATCGTGACGGGCGGCTTCACCGGGCCGGTCTATGCGGTGAATCCGCATGCCCAGGCCATGGAGGGGGCGCCGTGCGTGGCGTCGGTTGACGACCTGCCCGGGCAGCTGGACCTGGCGGTGATCGCGGTGCCGCCGTCCGCGGTGCCCGAGGTGGCGGCGCAATGCGGTCGCCACGGGGTCCGGGCCCTCACGGTGATGACTTCCGGCCTGGGCGCGGCAGGCGGTGACCTGCTGGCCATCTGCCGCCAGTACGGCATGCGGCTGGTCGGGCCGAACTGCTTCGGCATCATCGTGCCCTGGATCGGCCTGGATGCGTCGATGGCCGCTAATCACCCGCTGCCCGGCGTCGCGGGCGTGGTCGTGCAGTCCGGCGGGATGGGGATCGCGCTACTCGAGCAGATGTCCAGGCTGGGTATCGGCGTATCCTCGTTCGCGTCGCTCGGCGACAAGTACGACGTGTCCACCGACGACCTGCTGACCTGGTGGGCGCAGGATGAGGTGACCCGGATAGCGGTCCTGTACGTGGAGTCGTTCGGCAACCCGCGCAAGTTCGCCGGCACGGCCCGCCGGGTCGCGCAGCGGATGCCGGTGCTGACCGTCATCGGCGGCCGGTCCCCGGCGGGCCAGCGCGCGGCGGCCTCGCACCACGCGGCGGCCGCGACGCCGCTGGCCACCCAGGAGGCCCTGTTCGGCCAGGCGGGCGTCATCGCCACGACGAGTCTCGGCGAGCTTGTCGATACCGCCGCGCTGCTCGCCTGCCAGCCGCTGCCGGCGGGCAACCGGGTCGCGATCGTGTCCAATGCGGGCGGCGCGGGCGTGCTGGCCGCCGACGCGTGCGCCGACCACGGCCTGCAGGTCGTGAAGCTCGGCGCGGCCACCCGGCGCGCGCTGCGCAGGCTGCTGCCACCGGGTGCTGAGGTCAGCGGGCCGGTGGACACCAGCCCGCTGGTGACGACCGATACCTTCCGCGCCTGCCTGGAGGAAGTAGCCGCCGACGACGGCGTCGACGCGGTGCTCGCGGTGGCGGTGCCCACGGCCATTTCCGACCTGAGCGCCGCGGTGGCCGCCGCGGTCGTCAGCAAGCCGCTCGCTGTCGCCCTGCTCGACCGGGCCGAGTCCGTGACACGGCTCAGGCGCCTGCCCGTAGCCCAGCCGCCGGCCGGCCCGCACCCGGACACCGGCCCCGCGGGCAGTCCCTCAGCCGCCGGCCCGGCAGCTGCCGGTCAGGCGGCGGCAATCATCGACGAGGCGGCGGCTGCCGTCACCGGAGTGCCCGCCTACGCCGACCCCGAGAGCGCGGCCCGCGCGCTTGGCCACGCAGTCCGGTACCGGGCCTGGCGCGGGCGGCAGCGCGGAGAGGTCCCCGAGCTGGAAGGGCTGCGCGCCGACGACGCGCGCACCCTGGTCACCGGTTTCCTGGCCGGCTCGCCGGCCGGCGGCTGGCTGCCCGGAACCAGCGCAGCCGAGCTGGTGTCCTGCTACGGCGTCCCGCTGGCGGCCACCATCGCGGCGGCCACGGAGGAGGACGCCGCCGGGGCCGCTGCGCAGTTCGGCGGCCGGGTGGTGCTCAAGGCCGAGGCCGAGGGGCTGGTGCACAGGACCGACGCTGGGGGCGTCCGGGTCGATCTGCGCACCCCGCAGGAAGTGGCCGACGGCTACCGCGCGCTGGCAGCCGGCCTCGGGCCGCGGCTGCAGCGGGTGCTTGTCCAGCCGATGCTAGAAGGCGGCGTCGAGGTGATGATCGGC